>NZ_JANSIF010000002.1:0-108082 GCF_047461935.1 Synechococcus sp. R55.4
GTACTTCATCAAAGCGCATTCCTCCCGGCACTGACCCTACGGGTACAGTGCGGGGCTCCTGCGATTTCTAGCTGAAAACAGGTGTTCGTAGATGTCCGTTGACAAGGGATCTCCTCTCGTAAAATGGGATCACCTCGAGATAACCCCTCTTTAGCTGGGCTAGACCTATGGACATCATCACCCTTGGCTGGATTGCCGTCCCCACCTTCTTCGTTCTTTCCATTGCCCTGGTGGTTTGGGGGCGCAACGGCATGTAATTTGTCATGCCTGGATTGAGCCTCACATCCATCTTGCATTCATCTTGTTGTTCCTGCCGCCGATATTGACGGGGTTACCCCCGCTCACACCATGGAAACCGATCTTCCCTTGGTCGCCCGCATCGCCTACGGAAGCATCTTTTTGCTGTTGACAGCCGTAACCCTGGGCGTTGGCTACATTACCTTCATCGACTGGCGGGATCGGCGGCGACGCAACGAAGTTGAGCGCAAAGCCCGTCGCTCCAAGCGCTAGCGCCGCTGTTGGGCCTGCTCAGGTCAGTCTTCAACCCAACTCAGGGTGGGGATGGCCAGGTAAGGCAGGGGATCCTGGGGTTGCAGTTGAGAAAGATGCCGCAGGATGCCCTGGTTAGCCTGCCACAGGGCTTGCACATCCCATCCAGCGTAGGTGGGCAGAAAGTCCGCCAGCTTGCGGTTGGCCTCCCCCAACAGGATCATGCAGCCGCGGCGGTTGCCGTTTTGCAGGTGATAGTAGGCCACGGCGGTTTGCAAAAGCCCCTGGTAGAAGCGCCGCTCTGGATCCACTGCCTCCATCCACAGGGCCTCTAGGGTGTCGTGGCAGGCGTAAAATTCCCCCCGGTTAAACTGCTCGGCGGCCAGACGCAGCGCTTCTGAGGGGGCGTCGCTCATGTCGCTAGGCACAGGCCAGGGGGGATGTCTGCACAGGCAGGGATCCCTGCGGCAGCACCAGGGTAAAGCAGGTTTTGCCTTGAGAGCTCTCCACCGAGACGCTGCCCCCCAGCCGCTGCATCCACTGCTTGACCAAAGCCAGGCCCAGGCCGGTGCCGCCCCGTTTCCAGGGATCCCCGCTGGGAATGCGGTAAAACTTCTCGAAGATGCGCTCCTGCTCGGCAGGGGGAATTTCCACCCCCTCGTTGATCACCCGAATTTCCACCTGCTGCGGGCCAGAGCGCTGCGCTGTTACCCAGATGTTGCACCTTGGGGGAGTATACTTGCAGGCGTTGTTGACCAGCTCCTGCACCACCCGCTCCAGGCCACCTTGATCGGTGAGCACCTTGCCCACATTTGGCGCAATCTGCCACTGCAACCGTTGCTGGTTGGCCTGGGCCCGCTGTAGAAACGGCTCCAGCACGCTGGGCAGCCAGGTTGCCAGCGGCACTTCTTCCAGATGGAGCGTTTTGGATCCCTGCTCCAGCCGCTGCAGATCCAGCAGGTCGTTCACCAATTCCGCCTCCCGCTCACACTCCTGCTCCAAAATCTTGAGATATTGCTCTCGTTTTTGGGGGGCGCGGGCGGTTTTCAGCAGTTGGATGGCCATCCTCATGTTGGTGATGGGGGTGCGCAGCTCGTGGGAGACGGTGCTCAAAAAATCATCTTTGAGGCGGTTGAGGCGCTCCAGCTCACCAATTTGCTGCACAGAAGCCTGGTAGAGGCGGGCCTGGCGGATGGCAATGGCGCAGTGATCCGCCACCTGCTGCACCACCTGCACCTCCAGTTCATCAAAGCACTTGGCTGCCGGCTTCACCAGCCAGAGATCCCCCAGCACCCCTTGGTCATCCCGCAGCGGGCACACCAGCAGGGTCAGCCCTTCCCGGCGGGGGATCCAGCCCTGCCCAGGCAAATGGCAGAATTGCACCGCTTGACCCCCTTGCAGGTGCCGGTAGAGATCGGGGTAGTCGGCCAAGGTCAGGGTGATCCCGCCGACGGGCGGTAGGGCAGAGGTGTATTCGTAGCGCACCGTGGCTTGGCCGGCTGCCCAATCGTAGAGACAGAGATCGCACCCTTGGATGGACAGCCCCAGAGCCAACTCCTGCACCACTGCCCGCAGGATCTGGGCTTCCTCCAAACTGCTGCGCACCTGGTCGGTGACCCGCTGCAAGAGGGCATCCATAGCCAGAGATCGCTGCAGGGCCGCCGTCCGCTCCTGCACCTCCTGCTCCAGACGGGCGTTGAGGGTTTGCAACTGCCGGTAGAGCTGATTTTGCGTAATGGACAGGGCCAAATGTACCCCGACCCGACTCATCAGCTCTTGCTCTGCAGCTGACCAAGCCTTAGGCTCGTCAATTTTCAGCTCCCGCCAGGCAGCAAAAGAGATCAAAGGCAGTTCTTGTCTGGGATCCCCCTGGGTAAACCAACGGTAGCCCGCCCAGTGGGTTTCTTGGTAAACGGCCCCGCGAAACACGCTCAGCCAGCCCACCGGCTGGTCATTCCAGGCGAGCTGGGCCACCAGCAGGCCACGAATGGGTGTCTGCTTCATCTGCTCTTGCAGCTCCGGCCATTTCTCCAAGTGGGAGAGCGACCACATCTTCACCCAGCCCCCCGCTCCTCCGGCCCTTCCGAGCTGCTCCTGTAGCCAGGTGTCGTAGCTGGCCGGGGGTTGCACGCCATGACAACAGAGGGTATCTGAGCCCATAAAGTGGATCCGCAGCCGTGCCCCGATCCCCTGCAAACCGGCAGCAAGCTGCTCCAGCACCGTGGTCAAGGTCGTCTCCGGGTGCAGGGGCGAGTAAACTAGAGCAGCAATTTGGTTGATGAGGCGTTCCTGCTGCGCCTTCTGCCGCGCCTGCTCCAGCAATTCCGCCTGAGCAATGGCAATGGAAACTTGATCCGCCAGCAACTGCACCACCTGCAGCTCTTCTTGGGAGTAGGGACGAGGCTCAGCATGATGGGAGACCAACAGCCCCCATAGCTCCTGGTGATGCATCAGGGGAACCACCAAGGAAGAGGCCACCCCCATGGATTTCAAATAGTGAACATGGCAGGGATCCACGGGCCGCTGCAGCGGCTCGCCCAGAGGAACCCTAGCAGACAACCCCCAGGACTCCGGCTGGCTGATGGAACGGCTCTGCGCCTCCACATCCACAATCACCCGCACCTGAGCTAGGCGAAACAACCGCCGCGCCTCCTCGGGAATGTCCCCTGCCGGAAAAGTCAGCCCCAAGAGCGAGGGCAGCCGCTCCCCTCCTCGCGCTTCCGCCACCACCGTTCCGTGACCTTCGGGATCAAAGCGGTAAACCTTCACCCGATCCGTTTCCAGAAAAGACCGTATCTCTTCCGCTGTTGCCTTGAGGATTTCCTCCAGCTCCAGGGATTGCCGAATCTGGTGGGTGATGCGGTTGATGAGGGCATCTCGGCTGGGTCGAGCTGCGGCAGCCCACGTTTCAGTATCCATAGTTGCAAGCCCCTAGCCCCTGGAATTAGCGGAAAGTACCTAAAAATACATCCCTTTTTTCCAGCATAGGATGCCCTTGAGAAGAGCAGTCGGAGTTCAAAAGAAAAGTTAAAGAAAAAGTTAAAAATGGTAACTCAGGGTTTCCCGAGTTGGAATCGCCTGAGATCTGGAGCCGGGAATGGCCTACGGTCCACCCGCGCCATCGGAAAGCAGAGCTAGAGGAGAGGCAGCTGAAACAGGCGAGCGGCATTTTGGCTGGTTTCTTCTGCCAGTTTTTCCGGTGGGATCCCAAGCAGCTCCGCCAAGGTTTGGGCCACCCGCTGCACATAGGCCGGCTCATTGCGTTTGCCGCGGAAGGGGGTGGGAGCCAGAAAAGGGCAATCGGTTTCCACCAAAAGCTGGGATAGGGGCACCTCCAAGGCCGACCGGCGGACAGTCTCGGCATTTTTGAAAGTAACAATGCCGCTGAAGCTGATGTAGCAGCCCAGCTCGACAAACAGCCGCGTCTCCTCCGGGGATCCGCTCCAGCAATGCATCACCGCCCGCACTGGCCCCCCCGTGGCCATGGCCTCCTTGAGGATGGCGTAGGTGGCTGCTGCCGCCTCGCGGCAATGGACGATCAACGCCAGATCCTGCGCTTGGGCAATGGCAATCTGGGCCCAGAAGGATTCTTTTTGCCGCTCGATATCCGCCGGGTTGGACTTGTAGAAATCCAGGCCCGTCTCCCCGATAGCCACCACTCGCTCGTCGCTGGCGGCCAGGTGGGCGATCTTTTCGGCCAAATCGGGCTGCCACTGGCCCGCCTCCAAAGGGTGCAGCCCCACCGACAAAAATACTTCCGGATACTGGTCGGCAATGGCCTGCAACTGGGGGAATTCTGCTGGTGTTACACAAGAATGCACCAAACGCCGGATCCCCGTCTGACGCCAGCGCTCGGCCACCTGGGGCAGATCCGCGGCAAAATCGGGGTAATTGAGGTGGACGTGAGTATCCACCAAAGGAGCAGCAGGTAAGACGGCGGTGCTCAAGGCTCAGCTCCCCAACAATCGTGTTGCCAACCTTATCCAATTGTAAAAGCTGTCCCCGGCCTGCTTGGGATCCCTTCTGGCGCTCCCGTTTGCCGGCGAGATCCCCTTGCGACGGCTCCTGTGGGAGCAGGATGATCCACAATGATTGAGGAAACCTTACGCTGGAGGTTTGTTATGGCCCGTACCCCCTCGACCATGCTGCCTTTGGGCACCCCAGCCCCTGACTTCAGCCTGCCGGATGTGGTGAGCGGCCAAACCATCTCCCTCTCCACCTTTGCCGACAAGCCGGCCCTGCTGGTGATGTTCATCTGCCAGCACTGTCCCTATGTGAAGCACGTGCAAGAGGAGCTGGCCCGCCTTGGCAGAGATTACAAGGATCGCGGCGTCGGCATTGTAGCCATCAGCGCCAACGATGTGGAGAAATACCCGGATGACAGCCCAGAGAACTTGAAGAAGATGGCCGAGACCTTGGGCTTTACCTTCCCCTTCTGCTACGACGAAACCCAAGAGGTGGCCAAAGCCTTCACCGCCGCCTGCACCCCCGACTTTTTCTTGTTCGACGCGGATCGCAAGTTGGTCTATCGGGGTCAACTGGACGACAGCCGTCCCAGCCTGACCGATGTGCCGGTGACGGGCAAAGATTTGCGGGCGGCGCTGGATAACCTTCTGGCCGGCAAGCCCATCGATCCCGACCAAAAGCCCAGCCTGGGCTGCAACATCAAGTGGAAACCTGGCAATGAGCCTGCTTATTTCGCTGGGTAGATCCCGCTTTTTTGAATCACGGCCAGGGCCTGTCGATGCAAGCTGGGGTTGGCCGCCGCCAGCACTTCTCCGGTGGAGGTGCGGGTTAAGGGATCCCCTCGCCAATCGGTAATCACGCCACCGGATCCCTCAATCACCGGCACAAGGGCAGCAAAATCGTAGAGGGCAAGGCCACACTCCATCACCAGATCCACACAGCCGCTGGCCAGCAGGCCGTACTGGTAGCCATCGCCGCCATAGGAGGTGATGTGAACCGCCTGGCTGAGCCCCTGGAAGCACCGTTGTTGGTCGGGTTGGGTGAACAAATCAGGGGTGGTACAGCTCAAGTAGGCGCGGCTGAGGTCGGTATTGGCCTTGGCTCGGACGGCTTGCCGGTGGGAGGGGGTTATCCATTGAGTGGGCTGTCCCCGTACCCCCAGCCAGCGTTCGCGCAACACCGGTTGATCGATGATGCCCAAAATGGGGCGGTCTTCTTCCAAGAGGGCAATCAGAGTAGCAAAGGTGGGCTTGCCGGTGGAAAAGGCGATGGTGCCATCCAAGGGATCCAAAACCCAAGTGTAGAGGGATCCCGTCTGGTGAAAACCAAACTCTTCGCCAAGGATGCTGTGTTCTGGCACTTGGGCCATCAGCAAAGCCCGCATAGCTCGCTCTGCCTCCCGGTCGGCCACCGTCACAATTGGGGAGCGGGCCTCTTTGTATTCGGCTTGCAGTTCTCCGCGAAACAGGGGGCGAATCACCGCTCCGGCAGCATCGGCCAGGGCCTGGGCCAGTTCAATCCACTCTGCCTTGACCACCTTTTGCCCACCCTATTTGCGCGTCTCCCCTCTTAGCATAGAGTAAGGGTTTCCCCCCGGTTATGCGGTCTGGCTTGCTCTTAACTCCTCTGGAATGGCTTTGGACGGCGATTGGGGTCCTCCTGACCATTTTGGGCACCCTAACCCATTTGAGTTTTCCGCCCGGGCTGCCTGGGTTGGGGGGATACAGCTTTTCGCTGCAAATTGGGGGCGTGTTGCTGACGGCTTGTTTGGCGGGGCCGGTGGCGGCGGTGTGCGCCCAGATCGTCTACCTAGGGTTGGGGCTGGCAGGGCTACAGGTGTTTGCCCAAGGGGGAGGATGGCAGTACCTGTACCAGCCCGCCTTTGGCTACTTGCTGGGGTTTTTGCCGGGAGCTTGGGCCTGCGGGACGATCGCCTTTCGGCAACGGGATCCCTATCCACCCCCTTCTCCTCTGGCCCGCCAACGTGCTGTCGATGGGAAGCGGTGGGCAGAAGGGATCCCTGACTCCCCGGTGGGCCTCCAAGAGCTGGGATCCGGCAGCTTGGTGGCTTTGGCCTTGGTTCACCTGACCGGGATTCTCTACCTTTTGGCCACACAACCCTGGAATGGGGAGTTGCTGAGGTTGATAGGGCTTTACTCCGGCTATACTCTGCCGGGACAGATCATCGTGGCCAGCTTTGTTGCGGTGATAGCGTTGCTGTTGCGGCGCTTGCTGCTGCTCTGAAGCGGAGGAACCAACTGTGCGCAAAGGCCCATGCAGATTTGGGTCGTGGCGCATC
Organism: Synechococcus sp. R55.4; assembly: GCF_047461935.1. Classification (NCBI taxonomy): domain Bacteria; kingdom Bacillati; phylum Cyanobacteriota; class Cyanophyceae; order Synechococcales; family Synechococcaceae; genus Synechococcus; species Synechococcus sp. R55.4. The sequence continues at coordinate 6,755 of NZ_JANSIF010000002.1, forward strand.
TTTTCTCAAGCTGCAGAGGCAGAAAGTAACTTAGAAAAGTAACTTAGAGCTGTGCCGCTCAAGCGGTGGTACAGATTCTGGTCAAGTCTTGCCAGGATGGATGGGTTTGCGTGAGGAACTGCGGGATGCAACGGACTGCTCTCACCCTTTTGGCCACCGGCCTTTTGGCCACTGGGCTGGCTGCTTGTGGAGATGGCGGCAGCTCAGGGGGCTCGATCCTGCCCCCACCCCAAGGCCCAACGGTTTCGTTTATCAATGCGCCCACCTCGGTGCGGGTGGGCACCTCCACGCCGGCCTTCACGGTGCAGGTGAGTGTGCCCGGCGGTGCTCGTCCAACGCAGTTCCTCGAGCTGGAAACTTTCAACCCCAGTGGCGTGCGCGTGCAAAGGGAATTCTTCAGCCCACAGCAGGCCGGCTGTAACCCTGGGGCCACCTTTTGTAGCTTCAGTACCGATTTCCGCGTTGCCCTCGGGGATCCCGTTGGCGTTTGGCAGTTCCGGATTACCGCGTTTGACCAACAGAATCGCTCCGGATCCCAGACATTGCTGATTACAGCCTTCCAGTAGGCAAGCAGAGTTGCCGGTTTTGGGGTGAGGCCACTCACTCTAGAGGGGAATGGCCGCCACAGGTCGTGCCAGCGGGACGGAGTTGCAACAAGAGTAAACTACCCGACCCTGACTGCTTCGCAGTACAGGGCGGGCTTTCGGTAGCCCTGCAGTTGGCAAGCCAACCACGAACCTCTAGGCTGGTTTACAGCAGCCCCCAAAAGCGCAATCACATTCGCACCATTCAAATCCGCATCCCCTTCCCATCCACAGTGTCCACACTTAAACTGCTTCCCACTGCGATAGGATTGCGCAGGGTCGGGATGAATGTGCAAACACCGGTGGCAGGTCTGCGACGTGTAGGCAGGCGGAACAAGAATCAGAGCAACCCCTGCACGCAGAGCCTTGTACTCCAAAAATTGACGGAGTTGATAAAACGCCCAACTATTTGCCCGCCTACGCTCTGTCTTGCTGTGTGGCTGTTGATTGACCCTTTCCCGGATCCCTGTCAGGTCTTCCAGGGCAATAGCGCTGTTTGTGGTCTTTGCCCTAGAGACAATAGCTTTGGAGATGCGATGATTGACCCACGTTTTTGCTACGCAACGCTGACGCGACTGAAAGCGTCTTTCCTTGCCAGACAGCCGTTGCAACAGTTCTCTGCATCTGCGCCGCGAACTGCGGGTGCCCTTACTGGCTTTGCGTTGAAGTACCGCCCTCAACCGCGAGTGATGGTCTCGGACTTTGTTCAACTGCTGTCCATTCCAGTTATCTCCTTCCGATGTATGAGCAATATCCGTCCTTCCCAAATCCACGCCCAGCACTCTATCCGTGCCTTGCGGTGGGCACGGTTCCGTTTCCACACAGATTTGAATGGAGTAGAAACCGTCTTTGCGCTTGACCAGAGTGGCAGATTTGGGATTGGAGCCTGCCAACTGTTCTCTCTGGTAACGGCCAATCGCCAGCTCAAAGCGCTCCCGACCCTCCACCGTGGTCAGCGACACCGTCCAGTCTTTCTCGCGAAACGAAAAGATACGGGCATCGTAGGTCGCAAAGCCTCTCTTGAACGCTTTGACCGGACGGTTTTTCTGTCGGGCAACTTTACGGGCACCGGCCAGCCGTCTGCAGACCTGCTGAGCCAAGTTACTGGACAAGCCAAACCGAGCGCGAATCTGGTAATAGCAAAGGGACTGGAGTTTGACTGCGTTGACTACTTTTTCTGGTGTGTTTTGGTTGACCCAGTTCAACGCCTGCACAAAGGCATCCATTGTCGCATCCAACTTTGCGGCTTGCGACTGGGACACCTTGAGCTTGCAGGAGACGGTCAGGACTTGGGTCATGGTTCTATCATAACTTCCGCATTCCTCCCGACACTGACCCTACGGGTACAGTGCGGGGCTCCTGCGATTTCTAGCTGAATCTCGCTCACCGCTGCTGCAACCCATGACCAGCAGCAACTTTGTCGCTACCCCGCCAGCAGGAGCTCCCTGGGCATCCGTTCTCCCATAGCTAGGGCAACCAGCAAGGTTCGGCAAAAACAGGGCCAGAGGCATGCTCCCTCAAGCGATGAGCCAGTTATCACTGGAGTTCGCAAGCTGCCCAAGGCGGGATCCCCTACTCCAGGTCTCGACGGTTGGGGTTGCGTGAGGGGTCGTTGCTCAAAAAACCAAACACAAAAAGCCCCACAAAAAAGATGACAACCGCGTAAACAGAGATTTTCAGTAACAGCATAGTTTCAGCAACCCGTTTCCGACTGAGTGAACTGATGAAGCGATAAGGCAATGGTAAAGCAAGGGTGAACCACCCCAGAGAGGGGATCCCGTCAAACCTGAGACCCCGCAAAACTTCTTCACAACATCATACCTCTCAGAGGGCCTTTTTCCCGCAAATGGCCCCAGTCTCCCCCCGAGAGATCCTTTCATCCCATCCTCAGAAAAGGCTGCAAAGCCCGGCATGTCGGGGATCCCCGGCAAGAGCAGAGATTGTTAAGAAATATGCTGAGCTGGAAACAAAGATTGCAACTCCTCAGCGGCAGCAACGCTCGCGGGCGACCGGGACATAGGAAGATATAATTTGCGGCTTTGCCGGTCTTGCCGGACGTGTGTTGGATTTGCCCATGCCTTTTGATCGGTTAGGTGACTTAGAGGCTCTGGATGGGCGGTCGGAAACTCAGCCGCAAACTGCGTCGGGGATCTATCGGCCCCAGGAGTTGCCGCTTTCCGATGGGATCCCAGCTTTTCTGCACCACTGGCCCCAGGGATCCCCTTGCGGACGGGTGTTGCTTTTGCACGGTAAAGGGGATCACGGCGGCGGGTTTTGCCCTTTGGCCGGCGAGTTGGCTGCTCAAGGGTGGGAGGTTTTGGCGCCTGACATGCGGGGATTTGGTCGCTCCGGCGGGATCCGCTGCTGGATCGACCGCTTCAGCCAATATCAAGCGGATCTGGAGAGGATCGCCCAGCAGGTCTGGCCGCAGAAAGGGATCCCGCAGATCTGGTGTGGGTATAGCGCGGGGGCCAACTGGGTTACGGAATATGCCCTCGCCCATCCCGACCAAGTGCAGGGCCTGGTTCTCATCTCTCCGGCTTTTCGCATCGACCACTATTTCACCCCTTTTACCCACGCCCTTCTGCAAGTTTTGGACAGGGTTATTCCCCAGTTGGCCTTAACTGGCCTCTACGAGCCGGCGCGGGTGACTTCCCTACCCGAGCAGCAAGCCGCCTTTGCGGCGGATCCCTACATGTGCGGTGTGACGCGGGCCAGATTTACAGCCGAACTGGTGCGCAGTGGACAGCGCTGCCTTGATCAAGCCCATCGGCTCTGCCTGCCGGTTTTGCTGCTTTACACCTCTGCCGATATCGTCGTCAATCCTGCGGGAGCTGTGGATTTTGCCCGTCGGCTGCCCCAGGGAGAGATCCACGATTTTCCCCGGTCGCGCCACGATCTTTTGCACGACTGCCAAGCCGAAGCGGTAAAAGAGACCCTTCGCCGCTGGCTGGCTCGGCATTTTCCCTCTGCCCCGGATGTCGCCCCTCGCCCAACGACCAGCTCAGCCCCTACCGACCTCATGGCAAAATAGAAACGCCCTCTTTCCCCCTGCTCTCATGAGCCAAGACCTGATCTACCGTCCCCGTCGGCTGCGGCGCACAGAGGCCTTCCGCCAGATGGTGCAGGAAACCCACCTGCGGGTGCAGGATCTGATCTATCCCCTGTTTGTCATGGAGGGGGAGAACCAGCGGCAGGAAGTGGAGTCGATGCCCGGCTGCTACCGCTACACCCTAGACCTGCTGCTAAAGGAGGTGGAAGAAGCCGCTCAACTGGGGATCCCGGCGGTGGCCCTGTTCCCGGTGGTGCCGGAAGAGAAAAAGGATCCCACCGGGCGGGAGTGCTTCAACCCGGAAGGCTTGATCCAGCGGGCGGTGCGGCGGATTAAACAGGAAATCCCCGAGATCTTGGTGGTAACCGATGTGGCCTTGGATCCTTACAACAGCGACGGCCACGACGGCATTGTGCGGGATGGGGTGATCCTCAACGACGAGACGGTGGAAGTTTTGGTCAAGCAAGCCCTCTCCCAAGCAGAGGCGGGAACCGACATTGTGGCCCCCTCGGACATGATGGATGGTCGCGTCGGCGCCATTCGGGAGGCCCTGGACGACCAAGGCTATACCGATGTGGCGATCCTGGCCTATTCTGCCAAATATGCCTCTGCCTTCTACGGCCCCTTCCGCGATGCCCTGGGATCCGCGCCCAAATCCGGAGACAAGAAAAGCTATCAAATGGATCCCGCCAATGCTCGGGAAGCCATCAAAGAGGTGGAGCTGGACGAAGCCGAGGGGGCGGACATGGTGATGGTGAAGCCGGCCCTGGCCTACCTGGACATCATCTACCGAGTTAAGGAATCGACGGATCTGCCCGTAGCTGCCTACAACGTCAGCGGCGAGTACGCCATGATCAAAGCCGCCGAACAAAAAGGCTGGATCGACGGCAAAAAAGTGATGATGGAATCGCTGCTGGCCATGAAGCGGGCCGGTGCCGATATCATCCTCACCTACTTTGCCAAAGAGGTGGCCTTGCTTCTCAAACAAGCCTAGGCAGAGGCAGCCTACGGCCTGGCAGACGGCTGGGTGGACTGCCCGATCCAGGAAGGGTGGGTGTTCTTCTCGTCGTCCGCCACCCAGGTACTGGGATCCACCAAACGCACCTGAATTTGATTGCGTGGCACCCGATTCAGCCGTTCCTTGATCAGGGCCTCCTGCTGCAAGGGATCCATACCTCGATCCACCCCCTCCTGCAGCCGAGAAATCCGAGTGGACAAGACCTCGATATGCCGCTCCAGAACCTGGAGACGGTGGTGCTGAGCCAACTGCACCGGCAAGAGGCGATACAAACCACTGAGGGCAGCCGCCGTAAACAAGACATTCACCCCGATGTGACAGGCCATCTCCCAGACTTGAGGCTCGTGGCCAGGTTCTTGCCGTCCGCGCCGGCGGGAGCGCTGGACAGGGATCGTCCGCCGACCGGAAATTGGGAGAGAGGAGGGAAACCCTGCCCGCACCAGGGATCCCTGCCCTTGGGAGCGATGCACTCGTGGAGCAACAGAGATGTCCAGCCGAGGCCCAGCAACCTGCTCTGCACGCACAGACACGTGGCGAGCCGGGGTACGGGAAGAAGACTTGGGTATCACGGGTGAAGGGAAGAAAATAGGGGGACGATGAACCACCTCTGCTGCCAAGAAGCGCAGCTAGGGCCTATTGAAGCCGATTTTTCCAGGTGTGTCAGCTTACTAGCGCAGGAGCCCCGCACTGTACCCGTAGGGTCAGTGCCGGGAGGAATGCGCTTTGATGAAGTACAATGAACCTATGAGCCAAGTCCTGACCATCTCCTGCAAGCTCAAGGTGTCCCAGTCGCAAGCCGCTAAATTGGACGCGACGATGGATGCCTTTGTGCAGGCACTGAACTGGGTCAACCAGAACACGCCGGAGAAGATCGTCAATGCGGTCAAACTGCAATCCCTTTGCTACTACGAGATTCGCGCCCGATTCGGCTTGTCTAGCAACTTGGCCCAGCAGGCCTGCAGACGGGTGGCAGGCGCTCGCAAAGTGGCGAGACAGCACAACCGTCCAGTTAAAGAGTTCAAGCGTAGGTTCGTTACCTACGACGCACGTATCTTCTCGTTCCGCGAGAAAGACTGGACGGTGTCGCTGACCACGGTGGAAGGGCGAGAGCGCTTTGGACTGGCCATTGGCAACTACCAGCGTGGAATACTGGCTGGTTCCAACCCCAAAGCCGCCACCCTGGTCAAGCGGGAGGACGGCTCCTATTACATCCAGATTTGCGTAGAGGAGAAGCCACCCAAGCAACAAGATGCCGACAAGGTGATCGGGGTGGACTTTGGAAGGACGGATATCGCTCATACCTCAGAAGGGGACAACTGGAATGGACAGCAGTTGAGCCGAGTTCGAGACCACTACTCCCGATTGAGGGCGGCACTCCAACGCAAAGCCAGTAAGGGCACACGCAGTTCGCGGCGCAGATGCCGTCAACTGCTGCAACGGCTGTCTGGCAAGGAGAGACGCTTTCAAACGTGGGTCAATCATCGCATCTCCAAAGCCGTTGTCTCTAGGGCAAAAGCTACCAACAGCGCTATCGCTCTGGAAGACCTGACGGGGATCCGGGAAAGGGTCAATCAACAGCCACGCAGCAAGACAGAGCGTAGGCGGGCCAACAGTTGGGCGTTCTACCAACTGAGGCAGTTTCTGGAATACAAGGCGAGAGTTGCGGGGGTGACTGTGGTGCTGGTGCCGCCCGCCTACACCAGCCAGACCTGCCACAAGTGCCTGCACATCCATCCCGACCCTGCGCAATCCTACCGCAGTGGTAAGTCGTTCAAGTGTGGACACTGTGGATGGGAAGGGGATGCGGACTTTAATGGTGCGAATGTGATTGCGCTTTTGGGGGCTGTCGTAAACCAGCCTAGAGGTTCGGGCCTGTTTTGTTCTCTGGTAGAGCAAAGCAGGCTCAGGGCTGCTGAAAGCCCGCTCCGTACCGCTTAGCGGTCGGAGTCGGGTAGTTTACGCTTTGCCGCAAAACATTTTTATTCTTGGGCTTTCTTGGGCTCTGCCACTTCGCCAAGCTCAGCAAACGGATGGCGGGATCCCAGGCAATGGCCAACGCGGGGCAGGAAACGCGCTAGGCTAGAGGTTCGAATAGCGGAAAGGCTCTGCACCGTTCAAAGGACAAGGGCGGCACAGGGCTTGTGCAGATGCAAGTCGGATCCACATCATGCGCATTGTCATCACGGGTGGAAGTGGTTTTATCGGGCGTCGCTTGGTGGCCCGTCTGCTGGAGCAAGGGGATCAGGTTTTGGTCTTGACCCGCCGCCTGGAGCAGGCCCGCCGCATTTTGGGGGAATCCCCCAACCTCAAGCTGCTGCCCTACGATCCCTACCAACCGCAAGCCTGGGCAGCCGCCCTGGAAGGGTACGAGGGGATTGTCAACTTGGCCGGAGAGCCTTTGGCTTCTTCTCGCTGGACAGAGACCAAGAAAAAAGAAATCCGTCGTAGCCGTGTGGAAACCACCCAGGCCCTTGTCCAAGCCCTCGCCTCCCTCAACCAAAAGCCCCAGGTGATGATCAGCAGCTCGGCGGTGGGTTACTACGGATCCCATCCAGAAGGGGATCCCCTGACGGAGACGGATCCCCCGGCCCAAGATTTTCTGGCAGAAGTCTGTCAAGCTTGGGAAGCTGCCGCCCGGCCGGTTGAGGAATTGGGGATCCGTTTGGCCATCCTGCGCACGGGGATTGTGTTGGGGCCGGATGGAGGAGCGCTGGGGCAGATGCTGGCCCCCTTTCAGTTCTTTATCGGCGGAACGATCGGCTCCGGCAAACAATGGCTGTCTTGGATCCACCGCGAGGATTGGGTGAGCTTGGTCTGCTTCCTGCTGGAGCAGGGATCCGGAGTGTTCAACGCCACCGCTCCCAACCCGGTGCAGATGGAAGAGTTTTGCCGAACCTTAGGCCAGGTCTTGGGTCGCCCCTCTTGGTTGCCTGTGCCGGAGCTGGCGTTGGAACTGCTGTTGGGCGAGGCAGCTCAAGTGGTTTTGACGGGGCAGAAAGTGATCCCGCAAGCGGCTTTGCAGATGGGCTTTACCTTCCAGTACCCACAACTGAAAGAGGCATTACGACAGATCCTCCTCCCCCGCTGACTTCTCTCTACGCCAATTATTCTTCCGTGAAATCGGCTTCCACCACCCCTGAAGCAGAGCTGGGATCAGGGCTGGCAGCCGCAGTGGGTGCCGGAGCCGGTCGCGATGCCTGGGGCACTTGCACAATTTGGGGAGTAAAGATGAATAGGTTGTACACCGTGTTGCGGCGGATGTTGTCCATCATCTCCAGGAACAGCTCGTAGCCCTCGTTCTTGTACTCGATCAGGGGATCCTTCTGACCGTAGCCTCGCAGGCCCACAGCTTCCCGCAGCGCCTCCATCTGCTGCAGGTGTTCCCGCCAGAGGGTGTCCACCTGTTGCAACAGGAAAAAGCGCTCTGCCTTGCGCATCAAACCGGGCTCAAAGGTATCCAGAAAAGCCTCTTTGGCCTCATAGGCCAGCTCTGCCTGCTTGATCAGGTAGTCCAAGATCTGCTCGTAGGAGAGATCCCGCAGATCCTCAACCTTGAGGTTCTGCTTCAAGAGCGGCACAAACTCCTGCATCTTGGCAGTCAGCTTGTCGATTTCCCACTCTTCCGGGGGCAGCTCCGGGTTGACATGAGCCCGCACAATCTCGCCGACGGTTTTGCGCACGTAGTCGAGGATCTTGGTCTTGAGGTTCTCCCCCTCCAAGATGCGCCGCCGCTCCGAGTAGATGGCCCGCCGCTGGTTGTTCATCACCTCGTCATACTCGAACACCTGCTTGCGCATGTCGAAGTAGTACACTTCCACTTTTCTCTGCGCGTTCTCCAGGCTGCTGCTGAGCAACGGGTGCTCAATGGGCATGTCCTCTTCCACCCGGAACATGTCCATGAGCTTGGCTACCCGGTCGCCACCGAAAATCTTGAGCAGGTTGTCTTCCAAGCTGAGGAAAAACCGCGAAGAGCCGGGATCCCCTTGCCGCCCGGCACGACCCCGCAACTGGTTGTCGATGCGGCGGGATTCATGGCGCTCCGTACCGATCACGTGCAGGCCCCCCAGCCTCACCACCTCTTCGTGCTCGGCCTCGGTAATTTTTTCGTACTCGGCCTTGATGCTGTTGTAAACCTCCCGCAGTTGCAAAATCAGCGGATCCTGCACCGGCGCTTTCTCCGACGCCACCGCAATAAGATCTTCCACCACCAGCTCCGGCAGACGGTTCAACCCGTACTTGGTCACCGCTGCCGCCACCACTTCGTCCAAGGCTTGGCTGGTGCGGGCCGACAGCTCACAGGGGTAAAAATTGGGGGAGACCACCGTCCAGGATTTTTTCGGCTTGGGTGTTGTCCCACCAAATCCTTGGCCGCCTCCCCGTCCTAGCATCTGAACGGATCCCAAGGGGTTGTCGGCGTCCAATTGGGCCAGCTTGGGCATCAACCGTTCCCGCAGCTTGAGGCGAGCCATGTACTCCGCATTGCCTCCCAGGATGATGTCCGTGCCTCGCCCGGCCATGTTGGTAGCAATGGTTACGGCACCTTTTCGCCCCGCCTGGGCAATGATCTCCGCCTCCCGCTCCACGTTTTCCGGCTTGGCGTTGAGGAGGTTGTGAGGGATCCCCATTTCCTTGAGCATGGCCGAGAGGCGCTCGGATTTCTCCACGCTGGTTGTCCCCACCAGTACCGGTCGCCCCCGCTCATGCATCTGGGCAATTTCCTCGGCAACCGCCTGCCACTTGCCCCTTTCGGTCTTGTACACCAAGTCGGGGGCATCTTTGCGGCGGATGGGTCGGTTGGTGGGGATCACCGTGACTTCTAGGTTGTAGGTTTTGCCGAACTCGGCCTCCTCGGTGCGGGCCGTGCCCGTCATGCCAGAGAGCTTGGGATAAAGCAGAAAAAGGTTTTGGTAGGTGATGGTGGCCAGGGTTTGGCTCTCGCTTTGAATCGGCACCCCCTCCTTGGCCTCCACTGCCTGGTGCAGCCCATCGGACCAGCGACGACCGGGGAGCACCCGCCCGGTGAACTCGTCCACGATCACCACCTCTTGGTTGCGGACGATGTAGTGGACATCCTTGATGAAGAGCTCTTTGGCCTTCACGGCGTTGAAGACAAAGTGCGCCCAGGGATCCTTGGGATCAAACAGGTCAGAGACTCCCAGCAACCGCTCGGCGGCTTCAAACCCCTCGTCGGTAAGGATGACGTTGCGGGCTTTTTCATCCACCTCATAGTGTTCATCCCGGATCAGCTCCCGCGCCACCTGGGCTGCCCGCAGATATTTTTCGGAAGGACGAGCCACTTGGCCGGAGATGATCAGGGGAGTACGGGCTTCATCAATCAGGATCGAGTCCACCTCGTCGATGATGCAGTAGTTAAAGGGCCGTTGCATCACCTCTTTGATGTCGGTGGCCATGTTGTCCCGCAGGTAGTCGAAGCCCAGCTCGCTGTTGGTGCAATAGGTGATGTCGCAGTTATAGCTGCGGCGCTTTTCTTCGGGCGACATGCCCTCTTGCACCAGACCAACCGTCAGGCCCAAGAAACGATGCACTTGTCCCATCCACTCCGAGTCCCGACGGGCCAAGTAGCCGTTGACGGTAACAATGTGAACCCCTTTCCCGGTGAGACCGTTGAGATAGGCGGGCAGGGTGGCGACCAGGGTTTTCCCTTCACCGGTTTTCATTTCGGCAATCTGGCCTTCGTGCAGCACCATGCCGCCGATGAGCTGTACGTCGTAATGGCGCAAGTTCAAGACCCGCTTGGCAGCCTCCCGCACCACGGCAAATGCCTCCGGCAAGAGATCATCCAGAGATTCTCCTCTGTCTAAGCGCTGGCGAAACTCCGTGGTCTTGGCCTTGAGCTCCGCATCCGAAAGAGAGGCGATCTCGATCTCCAGCGAGTTGATCAGCTTGACGACAGGACGGTACTGCCGGATCTTCCGATCGTTGGGATCCCCAAGGAGCTTTTGTAGGGTTTGGAGCATGGGCAAGCCTAGGCCAATGAAGGACATTGATTGATTAACGATGCAATTCTACCATTTTGACTTGGCCGGCCAGGGAGAGGTTGGCCTGGATGAGCTGAGAGCAAAACACCAGAGCCATCGGATAGATGAGGAGAGCCGGCAGTTACTTGCAGTCCGCGGCGAGAAAATGTCAGTCTAGGGAAGGGATCCCGAGCAAACCGTACTCTGCAAAGCTCATGAATTTTTTGGGTGTTGGACTGCCGGAAATGTTGGTTATCTTTGCGGTGGCTCTTCTGGTTTTCGGGCCCCGCAAACTGCCGGAGATCGGTCGCACGCTGGCCAAAACCCTGCGCAGCCTGCAGGACGCTTCCAAAGAGTTCGAGGCGCAACTGAACAAAGAGGCCCAAGAGCTGGAAAAAGCCACCCGCGGGACAACGGCTGCCGCCCCTCCCAAGGTTTCCCGAACAGCAGTCACCGAGTCAGTTGCCGATACGCCCCCCCCAGAGACGGATCCCGTCCCATCCGTAGCCGACGACGCTCAAACCGCAGACGCTGCTTAGTCTATGCCCCGCTTTAACCCCCTTTGCTTCGGCATGGAAATTACGCGCTTGTTCGAGCAAGGGCAGTCCTACTTCGCTCCTGCCAAGGTGGAGACCTGGCTGCGGCAACATGGTCAGAACCCGTCCGACTATGAGATCTCGTTTCACCAGGAACTGCCCCCTGCCGGCTCTTCTGCGGCGATGTGGATTCGCATCGACCTAAAGCGTTGGGATGGCCAGCCGGTGGATTCCTGGCTGTTGGAAGCGATCAACCGGGTAGATTGAAAACGGCTTGCTCCGCAGTAAAACCCAGCCCTACGGTAAGAAGGTTGAGGCTTTTTGTCCACCTATGCCCAGTGCCACCCTGTTGGTATCTTGCCCCGATCAAAAAGGGTTGGTAGCCAAGCTCTCCAGCTTCATCTACAGCTACGGCGGCAACATCATTCACGCCGATCACCATACGGATCCCGAAGCAGGACTGTTCTTGAGCCGCATCGAGTGGGACTTGCAGGGCTTCCAACTGGAGCGAGGGGAAATTGTCCCCGCCTTTTCAGGCATTGCCCGTGGGATCCAAGCCAACTGGGAACTGCATTTTTCCGACACTCGCCGTCGCATTGCGTTGTGGGCCAGCAAGCAAAGCCACTGCCTTTTGGATCTGATCTGGCGGCAAAGGGCGGGAGAACTGCCCGCCGAGATCCCCTTGATCATCAGCAATCACCCCGACCTGGAATCGGTGGCCCGCTCCTTCGGTATCGATTACTACCACATCCCCGTTTCTCCAGAGGGCAAAGCCGCAGCCGAAGCCCGTCAGCTCGCTCTCCTGCAGGAATATCGAATTGACCTGGTGGTGTTGGCCAAGTACATGCAGATCTTGAGTGGGTCGCTGCTCCGCCAAGCCCCGCCGGTCATCAACATTCACCATTCCACCCTGCCCGCCTTTGCCGGAGCCAACCCCTACCACCGCGCCCATCAACGGGGAGTGAAAATCATCGGCGCCACCGCCCACTATGCCACCGAAGACCTGGACGAAGGGCCGATCATCGAGCAGGATGTGGTGCGGGTCAGCCACCGCGATACCGTTGCCGACCTCGTCCGCAAAGGCCGCGACATGGAACGCCTAGTCCTGGCACGGGCAGTGCGGTATCACCTGGAGAATCGGGTGCTGGTATACCACAACAAGACGGTGGTGTTTGCCTGATCAGCCTGCGGGCGCAGCGTTGCTCAACGGGATCCCTTTCTGTTCTCGCAGGAGAGCCAAGATCTCGTCCTTCACCTCCTGAAAAGAAGAAGTGCGCTTGAGGCTGTAGTCGCGCCGGCTGGGGAAATCAACTCGGATCTCCCGTTTCACCCGCCCAGGATGGGACGTGAGTACATAGATGCGCTGGGCCAAAAAGACGGCTTCTTCCACATCGTGGGTGATCATCAGGATTGAAGTGCGCGTGCGCTGCCAGAGATCCAGCAAAAACTCCTGCATCGTCTCCTTGGTTTGCACGTCCAAAGCGCCAAAAGGCTCATCCATCAGCAAAATCTTCGGCTGGGCCGCCAGAGCTCGGGCAATGGCCACCCGCTGCTGCATACCGCCCGAAAGTTGCCTGGGCAGGGCCTTAGCAAAACGCTCTAGACCGACGATCTCCAGAAAATAATCCACACGGGCTTCCCTTTCCTGCCGTTTTACCCCCTGCAATTTCAGGCCAAAGCCGACGTTCTCCGCCACGGTCATCCAGGGGTAGAGGGTGTAGGACTGGAACACGACTCCCCGATCCGCTCCCGGCCCAATCACCGGCTCCCCATCGACGCTGATGGATCCTCGGCTAGGCTGCTCCAACCCGGCAATCAGGCGCAGTAGGGTGGTTTTACCAGAGCCGGAAGCCCCCACCACACAGACAAACTCCCCCGACTCCACATGCAAATTCACCCCATCCAGAGCCAAGATAGGTCCACGACGGGTGGGGAAGGATTTGCTCAGGCCGACCACTTCCAAATGCACGACACCACCTCATAAAAAGGCCCAACGACAGGTCAAACGTACCAAGCGTCGCAGCAGCCAATCCAGCAGAAAGCCGATCAGCCCCAACACAATCAAGCACGCAAAAATCTCGTCGGTTCTAAAGAAGCGCTGGGCTAGCTGGATCCGCCTACCCAAACCCTCATTGGCGGCCACCAATTCTGCCACCACCACCAAGTTCCAAGAGGCAGCCATGTTGACGCGGAAGGTGTCGAGAATGTTCGGGGTGATGTATGGAGTGATCACCTGCAGCAACACCTGCCAGCGCCGCCCCCCCAAGGTGTAGGTGGCCTCGATCAGCTCTTTGGGAATGAACTTCACCGCATCCATGATCATCAGCATGTTGAAGAAAACGGTGCCGATGAAAATTAACCCGATCTTGGGGGCCTCATCCAAACCCAAGTAAATAATCAACAGCGGGGTGAAGGCAGGAGCGGGCATGTAGCGAAAGATGCCGCTAATCGGCTCGATCAAGGCGCGGATGCTGGCGAAGGTGCCCATGGCAATGCCGATGGGGGTCGCCACCACTGCTGCCAACAGAAAACCGCTGCTAACCCGACTGAAGCTGGCCAAGGTATCCTTCCACAGCAGGCCGTCTCGCCACAGGCGCAGCAGGGCCGCCCATACCGAAGGGGGAGAAGGCAAAAAACGCGGCGGTACCCACCCCGAGACCGATAGGCCCCACCACAAGCCGAAAGGCACCAGCACCGATAGCGCCGTCAGCAGCAAGGCCAAGGGGCGCGGGATCTCTTCGGCAATGCGCCAAAACACCGTCGGGGGCAGACTGGGGCGGGTGGGTGGAGGCGATTCAGCCGGAGCAGTCAGCATCGTACCTTACCTCACTGGTGGCCCATGAAGGGATCCCGGATATCTCTCACCGTCTAACACCCACCGACTCGGCATAGGCGCGAACGAAGCGGTCATCGAACAATGCCTCCAGATCCTTGGGCCCCTCCGAGATGAAGCCCACTCTCACCATGAAGTCCACCATTTGTCTGGCCGCATAGGGCATGTGCTGCATTCCCTCGCCGGGGCTGAAGGCTTTTAGGTTGTCTTCTATGGTGAAGAAACGAATGCCATCTTTGAACAGTTGCAGCTCCTCTGGGGTGACACCGGCACGTCTGGCCATGATTTCGTCGGCTCGCTGCGGGTTCTCCTCCATGAACTTCAAAATATCGAACCAGCTATTCACCAAAGCCTGCACCTGATCCGGCTGCTCGTCAATCAATTTTTGGCTGACCACCAACAAATCGGGAATGGCCCCTGGGAACTCCGCCGAAGAGAACAGCTCCTTGCTTCCAGGGCGCTCCAGGGCTGTCAACCAAAAGGGCGGAAAGGCTCCCACCGCATCCACCTGACCGGCAGCAAAAGCAGCGGCGGCGGCTCCGGTTTCCAAGGGCACAATGATCACATCGTCGCGGGAAAATCCCTCCCGCTCCAGCCCCAGCGTCAGCAGAAAGTCATCCACCACGCCTTCTTCCACAGCCACCCGCTTACCCACTAGGTCGGCAATGGTGTTGATCCCTTCCCGGACGATGATCTTGTCGTTGCCTGCCGAGTTGTCGTTGACCAGCACCACCACCTGACCATTCACAGATTTCGGCGCGAAGGAGAGCGTATCGTTCAGGGTTTGGGTATTGGCATCCAGTTGTCCGGCGGCAAAGGCTTCCATCGACTCAATGTAGCCATCGAACCAGCGCAACTGCACGTTGGCCCCATTTTTCTTGAAAATGCCCTCTTCTTCTCCAATGGCCCACGGCCACCAACCTGCCCAATTGCTGTAGCCCATCTGAATGGGGGGTCGGGCCAGAGCGGGAGAGGAGCTTCCCAGCAAAAGGGTGGGCAACAACCCCAGCACCCAGGACAAAAACCGGCGGCGACGCGAGATCTGTGGAGAAGAAGTCATAAGCCTGGAAGTTCAAGTAACTGTGCAGCCAGCTTGAGAATGGCTGTTCGCTGGCCTGGATTCTAGGGTCGGCTTGAGACGAGCAGCAAATAGTTAATTTGGCTACAAAATCCCCCAACTTGTTGCTTGGGTTGGCTTTGGATTTTCCGATCTTCCAGAGTGATGGGACTTAACCAAGGGGATCCCTCAGTACTCAAAGGTCATGGGTGGGAAGCGGGAAGGGCGAGATCTGAGCTGGGCGGGTTCAGAGGCAGGAGCGGGATCCCGAAAGGCTTTTGCCTCCTGCTGAAGGTGTTGCATGGCCTGCTCGATTTCCTGAAGTCGCGCGTGGATTTGCCCTTGCCGCTCTCGAATAAACTCTAGCTCTTGGTTGAGCCGCTGCTTTTCGACAGTGAGCTGCTGCATTTCGGCATAGAGGGCGGATTCGGTTTGGCGGCGAGGGATCGAGCGCAGCTTGGGGCGAGGTCGAGTTCGGGGCACACGGGGCAAGCTCATAAGGGGGGATCCCGGAAAACGGCTTGCGCCTATCCTAGCGTGCTCTTGGCGGCCCTTCTATTCCTAGGTAGGATCCATTCGTCCGGTGTGGAAAACAGCGATGGTGGAAACTGGAGCAGACCTGTTGCAACGCTACGGCAGCGGTGAGCGGGACTTCAGCAACAGCCAACTGGCCGGAGCTGATCTGGCCGGGGCCGACTTGGCCGGGATCGACTTGGGGGGATCCATTCTCCGCCAGGCAAAGCTGGCCTCTGCCAACCTGGAGCGGGCCTACCTGAGCGGCGCCGACCTCAGCCAAGCGGATCTGCAGGGATCCAACCTGCGGCTGGCCAACCTAGAGAAAGCCAAGCTGCAGGGATCCCGATTGCAAGGAGCCAACTTGCGTGGGGCCAACCTGGCCGAAGCGGACTTGAGCGAAGCCGATCTCAGCCAAGCGGACCTGGCAGGGGCCAATCTCACCGGGGCCAACTTGAGAGGAGCCCTTCTTGCCCAGTGCAAACTCAAGCTGGCCAACCTGCGAGGGGCTTGCTACGACGCCACCACTCAGATGGAAGCGGGTGTTACACCGGTGGAGCTGGGCATGGTTCAAGCCTAGAGGGGGAAATGGGGCTAGTCCTCCGGCTCCAAGTCCAGGATCTCCTGAATTTCGGCATCGGTATAGCCCACCGCCCGCAACTTCTCCGATACCGTCTGAATCTCCCCTGGAGACAAATCCTGCTGCCGTACCCGATCCCAGAGATTGGCCACAATCTGCAGCAGCAAACCGCTGCTCTCCGCCTCAAACAGCTCAAAAGCCGTGGCTAGCTCAATGGCCTGCAACACCTCCTCGGCACTGCCAATCGGCTGATCGAGGGATCGTTCCTCCAGCTCCACCAGCAACTGGCGCAGTTGGTTCAGGCCATCCCCAAGAGCAGACATACAGCAGGCTCCACAACGGCACTCGAACCCTCACCCTAGCAGACCCCTATCATTCCGCAAAAGGAATCCCGCCAATTCTGCGGCAGCTACAGCTATTCTGATTAAGAGAGCGATTCAACTGCAATCGAGGCGATTGTCGAGTCAGCATAGACAATCAACAACACCCAAACAACACCGAGAGGAGATGCATGAGTATGGCCCCAGTGAACGTCCTGCCCAATACCCCCCAGCCTTTAGCCGATGAGGGTGGCACCACCTTGGACTATGGCAGCGCGGTTTACCGGCAGGCCTACTCTCGCATCAACGGCATTGTGATCGAAGGGGAACAAGAAGCCCACGACAACTACCTCAAGCTGGCCGAGATGTTGCCGGAAGGGGCAGAGGAGCTGCACAAGCTGGCCAAGATGGAATTGCGGCACATGAAAGGCTTTCAATCCTGCGGCAAAAACCTGCAGGTAGAGCCGGATAGGGAGTTTGCCCGCACTTTCTTCGCCCCTTTGCGCCACAACTTCCAAAAGGCGGCAGCAGCCGGAGATCTGGTTGCCTGCTTGGTCATTCAGTCCCTGATCATCGAATGCTTTGCCATTGCCGCCTACAACATCTACATCCCCGTCGCCGATGAGTTTGCCCGCAAGATCACCGAGGGGGTGGTCAAGGATGAATATCTGCACCTCAACTTTGGCGAGCGCTGGCTAGGGGAGCATTTTGGCGAAGTCAAAGGGCAGATCGAAGCGGCCAACGCCCAGAACCTGCCTTTGGTGTGGCAGATGCTGCAGCAGGTGGACAAGGATGTGGAAGCCATCTACATGGATCGCGAGGCCATTGTCGAGGACTTTATGATTGCCTATGGCGAGGCGCTGGCCAACATCGGCTTCAGCACCCGCGAGGTGATGCGCCTCTCTGCCCAGGGTTTGCGGGCAGCATGACCCACCTCAGCATTCATCCTCTGCCGGCGGACTGCAGTTCTAGGCTGGCTACAGGCGGGTATGGACATGTTTTGATGGGATCCATCAGTTATCCAAGCGGGTAAACCTTTATGTTCGGCCTGATTGGGCACTTGACCAGCCTGGCCCATGCGAAGCGGGTGGCAGACAAGCTGGGTTATTCCGAATATGCGGAGAGCGACCTGGAGTTCTGGTGCATGGCTCCCCCTCAGGTGGTGGACGAGATCACGGTAACCAGCATCACCGGCCAAAAGATTTATGGGCAGTACGTCGAATCCTGTTTCTTGCCGGAGATGTTGGCGGGGGGACGGGTGAAGGCAGCTTGTCGGAAAGTGTTGAATGCCATGGCCCTAGCCCAGCGGCGCGGCTTGAACATTACTGCTTTGGGGGGATTTAGCAGCATCATTTTTGAGACTTTTCGCCTCGACAGTCTCCGGCGAGTCCGCAACATTGACTTGGAGATCCAACGCTTTACCACCGGCAATACCCACACGGCCTACATCATCTGCCAGCAACTGCAGTTGGCGGCCCAGCGCTACGCCATGGACTTGGCAGCCGCTACGGTTGCGGTGGTGGGGGCGACCGGAGATATCGGCAGCGCCATTTGTCAATGGTTGGTGGCCCACACTCACTTGGGCAAATTGTTGCTCATCGCCCGAGAGCGACGGCGTCTGGAGGAATTGCAGGCCAAGCTCAAGCAGGGGGAGATCTCTTCGCTGGAAGAGGCCCTGCCCCGCGCTGACTTTATCGTTTGGGTGGCCAGCATGAGCCAAGGCATGGCCCTCGATCCCCAAGTTTTGCCGGATCCCTGTGTCATCATCGACGGTGGCTACCCAAAGAACATCGCCTCCAGCTTGCAGCGAAAGGGACTCTACGTCATTGACGGGGGGATGGTGGAGCACTCTTTGGATATTGAATGGAACATCATGCAGTTTTTGAATGTGGCCAACCCGGCCCGTCAGCTTTTTGCCTGCTTTGCTGAATCCATGCTGCTGGAGTTTGAGGGGCTGTACACCAATTTCAGTTGGGGCCGTAATTTGATCACCCTTGAGAAATTGGATCTGATCGGGCAGCTTTCTCGCAAGCATGGGTTCCGCCCCCTCATGCCCGAAGCCTAATTGAGATTCAAAATGAAGAAAGCCTCAGCCCCAGCAGAGGTGCTGGCCCTGGTCAGGTCAATCACCAATCGAGTAAACTACCCGACACCAACCGCTAGGCGGTACGGAGCGGGCTTTTAGTAGCCCTGCAGTTAGCAAGCCAACCACGAGCCTCTGGGGTGGTTTACTGCACCCCCAATCGACCGTTACCAGTGCCTTAAAAAAAACCGTTTCTGGTGCCCGCAGTATTATTATAGCATTCCTCCCAACACTGACTTTATAGGTACAGTGCGGGGCTCCTGCAATTTCTAGCTGAAGACCAAACGCCGAGAGACGGTCGCCATGCCCCAGTCCTTTACAGCCCACCTTTGGCAAGCCATTCAGCCCATCTACAAGCAAATCCTCGATCACCCCTTCAACCGAGAGTTGGCAGCGGGCAGCCTATCGCGGCAGCGGTTCCAGTTTTACTTGCAGCAGGATGCTCTTTATCTCACCGACTTTGCCCGCGCCCTGGCCTTGATTGGAGCTCGTTCCGAAGGGGCTGAGCAGGTGGTGAGTTTCTTGAACTTTGCCCTGGGAGCCATTGTGGCCGAACGCAGCCTGCACGAAAGCTATTTTCGCCTCTACGACATTCAACCCGAAACAGCCTATGCCCCTGCCTGCTTCGCCTATACCCGTTTTTTGTTGGCTGCGGCGGCTGTGGATCCCTATGAGGTGGCCATTGCCGCTGTGCTGCCCTGCTTTTGGATCTACCGAGAGGTGGGATCCGCCATCTATCGCACCGCGCAGCCTGACAATCCCTACCAACAGTGGATCGACACCTACGCCGGGGAAGAATTTGCCCAAGTGGTGCAGCAGGCTTTGGACATCACCGACTCCGTCGCTCAGCAGGCTACAGAACCGCTGCGGGAAAAGATGAGGGCAGCTTTTGTCACTGCCTCCCGGTTGGAATGGCTGTTTTGGGACAGTGCCTATCGCCTCGAATCTTGGCAACCCGCCTAATCCTCAGCCGGTCGGGCTGGCTTACCAGACAGCAACTGCTGGGCTTGCGCGAAAACGGCATCCAACATCGGCTCCGTCAGCAGCCGTGTGGCGGTGTTGCGCCGGCTGGGATGGTAAGACGCCAGCAAATAGCGACCCTCTGCCAGGGGAATAACGCAGTTGTGGCCAAAGCGGGGGCGGGGCCTGAGAGGCGACAAGAGCATCAGAGCGTGTTGGAAGGCAAAATGCCCCAACGTCAGGATCACTCGCACCTGGGTTAGCAGCTCCAGCTCTTGCTTCAGGTAGCCCAGGCAGGTCTTGGCTTCTATGGCGGTGGGGCGGTTCTCCGGGGGCACACAGCGCACCACTGCCGAGATGTAGCAATCCTGCAATTGCAGGCCATCCTCTCGGTGGGTAGAGGTGGGCTGATTGGCAAACCCGGCTCGGTACAGGGCGCGAAACAGCCAGTCCCCGCTGGGATCCCCGGTAAACACCCGCCCGGTGCGGTTGCCCCCATGGGCTGCCGGCGCCAACCCGATCACCCACAGCCGCGCCTGCGGATCCCCAAATCCCGGAACGGGCTTGCCCCAGTAGGACTGCTCCCGAAAACGGGCCACCTTCTGAAGGGCGACTGACTCTCGCCAAGCCACCAAGCGGGGACAGCGGCAGCAACTGACGATTTCAGTTTGCAAAGTGGCCCAATCCTGGATCCCCAGCGCCTCACTCCTCCTCGTCGTCATCCTCCTCTAGCTCGTCGAAGGCAGGGGTGGAATCGTCGATCAATTGATCATCTTCCAAGATCAAACGAGGCGGCAGCTCCGGCAACACCGCAGGCTCTTCCTCCTCTTCGTCAGGCTCCGGCTCGGCGGCAATCTCCTCGTAGGTGGTGAAGCCCGTGCCTGCCGGGATCAAGCGCCCGATGATCACGTTTTCTTTCAACCCGCGCAGCCAGTCGGATTTGCCCTCGATGGCCGCCTCAGTCAGCACGCGGGTGGTTTCCTGGAAGCTGGCCGCCGAGATGAAGCTGTCAGTGTTCAAGCTGGCCTTGGTGATCCCCAGCAGGACGGGCGTATATTTGGCCGGCGCCCCTCCGGTAATGGCCATGGTGGCATTGATCTGCTGGATTTCCCGCAACTCCACCAGCTCCCCCGGCAACAGGATGGTGTCGCCACCATCATCCACCCGCACCTTGGAGGTCATCTGGCGCACCACGATCTCGATGTGTTTGTCGGAGATCTCCACCCCCTGGGAGCGGTAGACGTTCTGCACTTCGTTGACAAAGAAGCGCTGCACCTCCCGCAGAGCCAACCGTGCGGCTTGGTCATCTCCCAAGGTTTGGCGATGGTACTCGTAGTAGATCTCCAAGAGGTCGTGGGGGTTGGCAGGGCCATCGGTTAGGGGATCCCCCACCCCCACCGGCTGTCCATCTACCACGATCAAGCTCTGCCCCGGCAGCACAGGATAGTCTCTAACCGTGCCATCGGCTTCGATGACCTTGAGATCTGGCTCTTCTCCCCGCCAGCTCAGTTGAACGGTGCCGGGCCGCTTGGCCAGAACACACATTTCCTTGGGCTTGCGGGCCTCCAGCAGCTCCTCAATCCGTGGCAGACCCTGGATGATGTCCCCCGTCTTGGCCCGCTCAAACACCAGGAGGGCCAGGGAATCCCCCCGCTGCACCAGATCGCCATTCCGTACCTGCAGAATGGCACCCGCAGAAACCAAGTAGGGCCGCGCTATCCGCAACACCACTTGGCCGTCCGTTATCTGCATTACCTGTCCCGACTGTGGAGAAGGGATCCCGGGAGCAAGCTCGTCCCCAGCCCGCACCAGCGCCCCCACTTCCACATTGGCTGGGCCCGTCAGGGGCACCTGCACCAGATCGTCGTCGGTAATCACCAGCACCCGCCGTACCACCTCCGCTCCCTCGCGGATCCCTTGGACGATCCCGGCCTTTTTGGCTTGGATTTCGGTGCGGGCGATAACATCTCCGCTGGCGATGGAGTCTCCTTCCTTCACCAACAGCCGCGTGTGGGTACTCCCCTGCGTCAGATCCGCTTCCACGTCGCGGCGCAGCAACAGGGTTTCCAGAATCACCAGTTGCAGGCGGCGAATATCTGGATCCTTCTCATCTTGGATCAGCTCGATATCGGCCTTCAGTTGTGGGGCGTCGGTATCGATTTCCAGCACCAGTTGGGTGCGCAGGAGCTCTACAGGGCCTACCGACTTCACCCGCTCCCCATCTTTGAAGGGAACCCGCTGCACCGCCCGCAGACGAATGGAGCGACCGGACTCGCTGGTGGACTCTTGAGTGGGCACCAAGGGCCGGTCGGGGATCTCGTACTCCTGCACCGGACGCAGCAGCAAGCCTGGGCCTTCGGGAGTTTCCACGTGTTCCAGGTAGACCAGTCGGTCGGGAACGATGCTGCTGAGCACCGGTTGCCCTGGCTGGATTAGGGTGCCACTTTTCACTTCCAAGTCGGCGGGGTTGTCCACCAGATGCAGGGATCCCGGCTTGATGACAATCTCCCGCAGAATGTCGTTCTTCTGGATGACTTCGACAACACCGGCATTCTGGCAAAAGATGTCTTTCACTACCTCGGTGCCCGCTTCCACATACTGGCCGTCGTCCACGTTCAGCAGGGAGATGTCCTTGTTCACCTCGTGGGTCTCTTCCGGGATCCACAGCAGGGTGCCGCCCTGGATGACTTCGTAACCTTGCTTGGCCTTGCCGCGCCGTGCCACCTCAATGCCGGCGAACTTCACCAAGCCTCCTGTCTGACTGCGGAAGTGGTTGTCGATCAGCTCCGCCACCACCTCATCGTTGCCCACTTTGGTGCCCGGAGTAGCCTTGAGAACAAAGGTCTGCCCACTGGAAGTGTCCAGCAAAAATTGTTCCCGCCCCTGGTGGGATTCCACCCGTACCCGTGCTTCCCGCAACACCACCGAAGCGTTGATGATCTCCACCTCGCGCCCACTTCTGGTGTCGCTGCGCTCCGGTAGCCGCACAATGCCGCCATGCTCCGTCACCAGCGAGGTTTCGGCGATCACATCCCCCGCCTGCACCCGATCCCCGTTTTTCACCACCGGCTCGGCCCCCGGAGGCAGGTTGTACACCTGTCCAGACATCACCCAGATCAATCCCTGCCGCTGGGCAGTGTAGGTGGTGTTACCCTGGCGGTCAGTCTTCTCCTCGATGGGCAGATCGGCAAAGCGAATTTCTCCGGCCAGGTCGGCCACCACCTCTTTCTGGGCTTTCTCGGTGCTCTTACGGCTGGCCTTGGCCAGGGACACCTCTGCAATCAACTGATCCCGCTGCACCTGGGCTCCGTCCCGCACCAGCAGGGTGGATCCCTGAGTCATGTCGAAGGACTCCCGTTGACCGTTTGGGCCTTCCAAGATGATTTGGTTGTTTACCTCCACTTGTAGAGCATCGTCGCCGTGGCGGGTACGGAAGGGGCGGGTGCGCAGATTTTTCGGGAACCGCACCATACCCGCAAAGGGGGCGCGAATTTGGCGGGCCACCTCCCCTGTAAACACGCCTCCCGTGTGGAAGGTGCGCATGGTCAACTGGGTGCCCGGCTCCCCAATCGATTGGGCGGCGATGATCCCGACCGCTTCCCCCAGATCCACCAAGCGGGAATGGGCCAAGCTCCAGCCGTAGCACATCCGGCACACGGAGCGGTTGGCCTCACAGGTGAGGGGAGAACGCACCATCACCTGCCGGATGCCGGCCTCCACAATCGTCTTGGCCAGGTCGTGATCCACCTCTTGGTTGCGACGGGCAAGCACCACCTGGGTTTCTGGGTGCACCACGTCGCGCGCCAGCACTCGGCCCACCAAGCGCTCCTCCAAAGACACCACCACCTTGTCCCCATCCATCAGGTATTCCAGGAGAATGC
This sequence comes from Synechococcus sp. R55.4, assembly GCF_047461935.1. Lineage (NCBI taxonomy): Bacteria > Bacillati > Cyanobacteriota > Cyanophyceae > Synechococcales > Synechococcaceae > Synechococcus > Synechococcus sp. R55.4. The sequence goes on from NZ_JANSIF010000002.1 coordinate 30,150, forward strand.
CCTGCTCAGTGCCGCAGTCGGATTCCCGCACGATCACATCCTGAGACACGTCCACCAAACGGCGGGTGAGGTAGCCGGAGTCGGCGGTGCGCAGAGCCGTATCCACTAAACCCTTGCGGGCCCCATAGGAAGAGATGATGTACTCGGTAACGGTCAGGCCCTCGCGGAAATTGGTTTTGATGGGCAAATCGATGATCTCCCCCTGGGGGTTGGCCATCAGGCCGCGCATGCCCACCAACTGCCGTACCTGGGAGACATTCCCCCTCGCCCCCGAGTTGGCCATCATGTAGACGGAGTTAAGGGGATCGTTCTGGCGGAAGTTGCTGAGCATCTCCTCCTTGATCTGGTCGTTGATCTGGTTCCAGGTGTCGATCACCTTTTGGTAGCGCTCCACCTCTGTGATTTCCCCGCGGGTGTAGCGCTCGGTGGCCGCCTCGATCTCGGCTTCCGCTTGTGCCAACAACTGCCGCTTGCTGGGGGGAACGCGCAGGTCTTCAACGCTGATGGAGACGGCTGCCTGGGTGGCGTATTTGAAGCCCAGGGTCTTCAGAGCATCCGCCATCTGAGCGGTGCGGGCTGTGCCGTAGCGGGCAAAAGACCAGGCAATCAGGTTACGCAGCTCTTTTTTGCCAATTTGATAGTTGCGAAAGGGCACAGGGGGCAAAGGGGCGTCGGCTTTGTTGCCGTCGGCAGCCTGCCGCGACAGGCCAGCGGAAAATCGTCCTTTTTCGCTCATGATGCCTCGCTAGAGAGAAGAGGAGAGAGGGGAGAGAAGAGCCGTCCTACGGCAGAGGATGAACTACGCAGACAAAATATCTTGCACGGTCTTGTTAAAAATGATCCGGCCCGGCGTGGTGCGAATGTACTGGCTGATCACGTTGCCGTTTTGATCTTCGCGGATACGGCGGTAGTTGGTGATCTTGAGGCGGATGCCGCCCGCTTCTTCGATGATTTGCGGCTCGGACTCTTTTTCGCCCTTGCCCAACTCCATCGGGCCGTGGTAGCGCACCCAGACCTTGCTGTGCAGGCCGATAGCACCGCGGTCGTAGGCGATGAGAGCATCTTCCAAGCTGGCGAAGAAGCGATCGCCAATATCTGGCGCGTGGGGGTTGTCCGCCGTCAGGTAGTAGCACCCCAACACCATATCTTGGCTGGGGGTGATGATGGGAGCGCCGGTGGCAGGGGAGAGGATGTTGTTGGTGGCCAGCATCAGCAGGCGCGCTTCCGCCTGAGCTTCCAGAGAAAGGGGCACATGCACCGCCATCTGGTCGCCGTCGAAGTCAGCATTGAAGGCGGGGCAAACCAGAGGGTGAAGTTGAATCGCCCTTCCCTCCACCAGGATTGGCTCAAAAGCTTGGATCCCCAGGCGGTGCAGCGTGGGAGCGCGGTTGAGCAAAACCGGGTGGCCGTCGATCACGTCCTCCAGCACATCCCAAACCTGCGGGTCGTTGCTTTGGATCAGCTTTTTGGCGGCCTTGATGTTGTTGACAATGCCCCGCTTGATCAATTTGTGGATGACAAAGGGCTGGAACAGCTCGATGGCCATCTCTTTGGGCAGGCCACACTGGTGCATGCGCAGGTTGGGCCCCACCACGATCACCGAACGCCCGGAGTAGTCCACCCGTTTGCCCAACAGGTTTTGCCGGAAGCGCCCCTGTTTGCCCTCGATGATGTCGGAGAGGGACTTGAGGGGACGGTTGTTGGCCCCCGCCACTACGCGCCCCCGCCGACCGTTGTCGATCAGCGCGTCCACCGCCTCCTGGAGCATGCGCTTTTCGTTGCGCACAATGATCTCCGGCGCCATGATCTCCTGCAGCCGGGCCAGACGGTTGTTGCGGTTGATCACACGACGGTAGAGATCGTTGAGGTCGCTGGTGGCAAAGCGGCCCCCATCCAACTGCACCATGGGACGCAAATCCGGCGGGATCACCGGCAGCACCCGCAACACCATCCACTCCGGACGGGATCCGGTGGCAATGAAGTTGTCGATCACCCGCAGCCGCTTGATCAGGCGTGCCCGCTTTTGGCCGCGAGCAGTGGTGATCTCCTCCCGCAGTTGCTCCGCCTCTTTTTCCAGGTCGATATCCTTGAGCAGGCGCTCGATGGCCTCCGCCCCGATCATCGCCCAGTTCTCCGGCAGTTGCAGTTCGGATCCCTCCTCGTACATCTGATCTTCGATCTCGAGGAATTGATCCTCCGTCAGCAGTTGTTTGTAGGAGAGATTCTGGGCATTGCCCGGATCCACCACTACGTAGGCGTTGAAGTATACCACCTGCTCCACATCCCGCAGTGGCATATCCAACAGGGTGGCGATGTGGCTGGGGATCCCTTTCAAATACCAAACGTGGGTGACCGGAGCGGCCAACTTGATGTAGCCCATGCGGTGGCGGCGCACCCGCGACTCGGTCACCTCCACCCCACAGCGCTCGCAGACGATCCCCCGATGCCGTACTCGCTTGTACTTACCGCAGTGGCATTCCCAGTCTTTGGCCGGCCCAAAGATGCGCTCACAGAAAAGACCATCCATCTCCGGCTTGAGGGTGCGGTAATTGATGGTCTCGGGCTTGGTGACTTCCCCCACCACTTGACCATTCGGCAGGGTGCGCTGGCCCCACTCCATGATCCGTTCTGGAGAAGCCAAGCCGATTTTGACATAGTCAAAGCGTTGCTCTGTTTTGGCCATCGCCGTTTTCCTCCTGGCTTGCTGAACCCAAAGGAGAGGGAAGCCCCACCCTCCTTCGTGGGTTGAAGGGGATCCCCGTCACGTTCGCGTCAGGGGTGGGGAGCGCTCTCAACCCTCAAAAGTCCTCTTCCTCCTCCTCGTCCTCATCTTCCTCAAGGCTGCGGCTGGCATTCGCGTCAGCGGTGCGGAGCACTCTGGTAAAGGCGGGTGATGGCGAGAGATCCTCAGCCGTAACCGATTCATAAGTGGGTCGAGAGGGAGTATGACGGTTGGAGGTATCGGCCATCAGATCCACTTCCACATCGTGGGTTTGCCCTTCGCTGTCCACCTCCACCTTGTGTACAGACACATCTAGGCAGAGGGACTGCAACTCCCGTACCAGCACCTTGAAGGACTCCGGCGTGCCGGGTCGAGGGATCGGCTTGCCCTTGACAATGGCGTTGAGAGCCTCGTTGCGCCCCACCATGTCGTCGGACTTGACGGTGAGCAACTCCTGCAGGATGTAGGCTGCCCCAAACGCCTCCAAAGCCCACACCTCCATCTCCCCAAAGCGCTGGCCGCCCTGCTGCGCCTTGCCCCCCAGCGGTTGCTGGGTCACCAAAGAATAGGGGCCGGTGGAGCGGGCATGGATCTTGTCATCCACCAAGTGCACCAGCTTCAGCATGTAGGCGCGGCCTACCGTAACGGGCTGGTCGAAGGGCTCCCCGGTGCGACCATCAAACACCTGGATTTTGCCGCAGTACCTGCCTTCCGGGTTGAAGATCCAGTCCTTGCCGGTCTTCTCTCGGGCTTCCCTCAGCTTGGCCTCCACCGTCAGACGGGAGGCTTCTAAACCGTGCATCTCATCAAAGGGCATCAGCTTGAAGCGCACTCCCAGATGTTCTGCTGCCCAGCCCAGCAGGCACTCGTACACTTGGCCCACGTTCATCCGGGAAGGCACCCCCAAGGGGTTGAGCACCACATCCACCGGTGTGCCGTCCGCTAGGTAGGGCATGTCCTCAATCGGCAAGATGCAGGAGATGATGCCTTTGTTGCCGTGACGGCCCGCGATCTTGTCCCCCACCTGGATTTTGCGCTTGAGGGCAATGTAGACCCGCACCACCATGTTGGCGCCGGGAGGCAGCTCATCCCCCTGTTCGCGGGTAAAGATGCGTACATCCACCACCCGACCGCGCTCGCCGTTGGGCACCCGCAGCGAGTTGTCCCGCACATCCCGAGCCTTTTCCCCGAAAATGGCCCGCAATAGCCGCTCTTCTGGGGGCTGATCCGACTCCCCTTTGGGGGTGACTTTGCCCACCAAAATGTCGCCGGCCTCCACCCAAGCCCCAATGCGCACAATGCCGTTCTCATCCAGGTCCCGCAGGGCATCTTCCCCCACGTTGGGGATTTCGCGGGTAATCTCCTCAGGGCCCAGTTTGGTTTGCCGGGCCTCGATCTCGTGCTTCTCGATGTGTACCGAGGTAAAGACATCGTCGTAGACCAGCCGCTCGCTGATCAAGATGGCATCTTCGTAGTTGTAGCCCTCCCAGGGCATGTAGGCCACCAACACGTTTTGGCCCAAAGCCAACTCGCCCCCTTCGGTCGCCGGGCCATCCGCCAGCACCTGGCCAGCCACCACCCGATCCCCCGTATAGACAAGGGGACGCTGGTTGAGGCAGGTGTCTTGGTTGGAGCGCTGGTATTTCTGCAGGCGATAGACAATTGGATCCCCGCCGTCGTCTGGCCGCACCACGATTTCGTCGGCGGAGACATAGGTCACCACGCCATTGGTGCGCGACACCACCACCATGCCGGAGTCGCGTGCCGCCTGGGCTTCCAGGCCAGTGCCCACATAGGGCCGATCCGGCTTGAGCAGGGGCACCGCCTGCCGCTGCATGTTTGCTCCCATCAAGGCACGGTTGGCGTCATCGTGCTCCAGGAAGGGGATCAAGGAGGTGGCCACCGAGATGACCTGCACCGGCGCCACTTGGACGTAGTGGACTTCTGTGGGGTGGGCGGTGGTGAACTCTTGGCGGTAGCGCACCGGCACCAAGTCGGCAGTGATGCGGCCCTCGGCATCCACCGGCACATCCCCCGGGGCCACGCGGTACTCGTCCTCTTCGTCAGCGGTGAGGTAGACCATGCCCAGATCTTTGCGCACCACGCCGTTCTCGACCCGGTAATAGGGGCTTTCGATAAAGCCGTACTGGTTGACGCGGGCGTGGGTGGCCAGGGATCCAATCAACCCGGCGTTGGGGCCTTCTGGAGTTTCGATGGGGCAGATGCGGCCGTAGTGGCTGGGGTGGATGTCCCGCACGGCAAAGCCGGCCCGTTCCCGACTCAGGCCGCCGGGGCCCAGGGCAGATAGCCGCCGCTTGTGGGTCAGCTCCGCCAGAGGATTGGTCTGATCCATGAACTGGGAGAGCTGGCTGGAGCCGAAGAACTCCTTAATGGCCGCCACCAAGGGTTTGGGGTTGACCAAAGAGGCCGGGGTGAGGTTTTCCGACTCGGAGACTGTCATCCGTTCTCGGATGATCCGCTCCAGGCGATTCAGGCCCACCCGCACCTGGTTTTGCAGCAGCTCGCCCACGGAGCGCACGCGGCGGTTGCCCAGGTGGTCGATGTCGTCCACATGGCCGATGTCGTACTCCAAATTGATCAGGTAGTCGATGACGGCCAAAATGTCGGTGACGGTAAGCACCCGCACACTTTCGGCTACGTTGAGGTTTAACTTTTTGTTCAGCTTGTAGCGCCCTACCCGGCCCAAATCGTAGCGTTTGGGGTCGAAGAAGCGGGATTCCAGCAACTGCTGGCCACCCGATACGGTGGGGGGTTCCCCGGGCCGCAACTTGCGGTACAGCTCCATTAGGGCTTCTTCTTCGGTGTAGGGCCCCTCTTTCTCCATGGTTTTCTGGAAGAATTCGGGGTGGCGCAGGTTGTCGTAAATCTCGGAGTCGCTCAGGCCCAAGGCTTTCAGCAGAACTGCCGCCGAGAGCTTGCGGGTTTTGTCGATGCGCACCCACACCAGGCCGTTTTTGTCGGTCTCGAACTTCAGCCAGGCACCGCGGTTGGGGATGAGGCTGGCGCTGTAGGTGCGACGCCCGCTTTTGTCCAGCTCCGATTTGTAATAGACGCCGGGGCTGCGCACAATTTGGTTGACGATCACCCGCTCGGCGCCGTTGATGATGAAGGTGCCCCGATCCGTCATCAAGGGCAGTTCGCCGATGAAGACGTCCATGTCTTTGATCTCGCCGGTCTCTTTGTTGATCAGGCGAGTGGGCACCCGGATCTGCGCTTGATAGGTGGCATCCCGCCGCTTGGCCTCCTCAGGGTCGTAGCGGGGGCGGTTGATCTTGTACCCTTTGGAGGGATCCCCAGGGCGATATTCAGGCAGGAAGTGCAGCTCCAGCTTACCAGTGTAATCGATGATGGGGGAAAAGCTGAGAAGCTCCTCTTCAAACCCTTCTCGCAAAAACCACAAGAAACTCTCCCGCTGAATCTCCACCAGGTCAGGAAAGGTAGGAGCGACAGGGGATGGCACTGCTAATTGTGTCATGCGTTGCTCGGGAGGGGTCGCGCTGCAGTCAGGCCTTCCATTATAGAAACCCCGCCAACGATCGTCAACGAACGTTACAAAGGTCGAGGGGCTGTCCGGATCCCGTGGGGGCGCACCTGGAAAATCTCGGCAAAACCGCTGGGGATCCCCTTTTGGCTGCCGGGGCAGGGGCGGTTTCCGCCATGCCTTAAGGATTGTTCACATCCATTCACACTCAAGCAGATTATTCTAATCTTTAACCGTTTTTGCGGATCATCCGCTGCTCCAGCTCGGATTTCCGGTCGACCGTGGGGATCGGAGGGGTGGTTCTGACAGGCTCAGCCGGTCGCCAGGGTGGACGCGGCGCCGGTCTTTGTCGCTTTTGAGATGCACGCTGTTGATGCAGGCTAGGGGGCAAGACGCGGAGCCATCAATCATGAGAAAGGATCGGGAATGGGTTTACAAAGCTTCTCAGGCTGGGGGAACCTCGGGATGGCTTGCGGGTGATCTGCGGGTGATCTAATGAAGCACAGTTTGTTGGCGAGGAGGGTTTTGTGAGTCAAAGTCAGAACAATCAGAATAAAAAAAGTGATCTGTATAACCGGGACCACAGCTTGTCGGCCCAGTTGCGAGAGGGCACCAAGCAGTCCCACACCATGGCCGAGAACATGGTCTTTATCAAGTGTTTCCTGAAGGGAGTGGTGGATAAACGGGCCTACAGCCGCTACCTGGGCAATTTCTACTTTGTCTACAGCGCTTTGGAAGAAGGCTTTGCCCAACTGCGAGAGCACCCCCTGGTGGGCCGGCTCTACTACCCAGAGCTGTGGCGCAAGGCCAGCCTGGAGAAGGATTTAAATTATTTTGTTGGCCCCAACTGGCGCTCTTTGGTCAAGCCCTCCCCTGCCTGCCAGGTCTATGTCAACCGCATCCGAGAAGTGGTGGAAAAAGATCCACTTCTCCTGATCGCCCACGCCTATACCCGCTACATCGGTGACTTGTCGGGCGGTCAAATCCTCAAAAACATCGCCCGCCGGGCCATGGGCTTGCCGCCAGGGGAAGGAACAGCTTTTTACGATTTCGAGCAGATCCCCCACGAGGGCAAGTTCAAGCAGCGCTACCGTGCCCAGATGGATGCATTGGGGCTGGATCAAGCCACCATCGACCGCATTGTGGCAGAGGCCAATTATGCCTTCAAGCTGAACATGGACTTGTTTAGGGAGTTGGAGGGCAATTGGCTGTTGTCGATGGCCCGCTTGGCCTGGAATTCGCTGCTCAGCCAGTTTCAACGCAAGCCCACCCGTTCTGAGGCAGCCGCTCCCAGCTCCTAAAATCCGGATTCCAGAGGGCAGTGAGGCGATGGGTTCTGCTGCCTATCTCCCCTCTCCCTCTGGGAGAAGAGCCGGGGGTGAGGATCAGTCACATTCAAGAGTGTCGCGGGTGGCCCGACCGGTTACAGGGTTAACGCCGGTGGCCCGTTCGCAAAGGATGGAGAGGGCGTCTTGCCGTATCAACGCATTGGTGAAATCCGCCCCATCAATTTGGATCCCTTCGACTCGGGCCAGCCACATCATGCTGTCCTGCAGTTGCGCTTCTCGCAGATCCGCACCCTGTAAGTTGGCCATGTCCAAAGTGGCCCCCCGCAGGTCGGCCCCGCGCAAGTTGGCTTTGCTGAGATTGGCCCCGAATAGGTTTGCCCCTGCCGCCTTCACGTGGCTGAGATCGCTTTGCCGCAGGTTGGCCTTGAGAAACTTCCAGCCGCTCAGGTCTTGCCCTGCAAAGCTCACCCCCTGCAGATCTCGTTTGGTGTAGTCCTCTGCCTGGGCCGGGGATCCCAGCGGAGTAACCCCCAGGCAGAGTATCAGCCCGCAAAGCACCATCCCCCGCAGGAAACGGCTCAGCCAAGACCGCCTCGCCAGAACCGAAGCCAGCCAAGCAACAGACATCGTGGATCCCTCCCTCAAGGAAACCTCCATGGCTTGGGAATTGCTTCTGGTTTTATCTTACCGGATAGGGATCCCGCCGGCAGATTGGGCTATCATGGACTACCCCACCGCATAGGCGGATGGGGTTTCTGATGCCCCATCCCCTTGACGGCAGGATTTTAGTCTCTTCCTCTGCCCCAGTTGCTTCATAGACCCGCAGGACTTTGAAGTAGAGCTGAAGCATCCAAGACTCACGAGGCTGGTTCCCAACCCCGGTTGCCGATTAGTGGCAACGTTGTACATCACCATCACCGAACCCCGATCCCTCGGTACCTCAAACCCACAAGCCGAGCAGACATGATAGCGGTTGCTCAAGTCCGCCCACTCCTTGTGGACTGCCCCGCACTTGGGACAGCGTTGCGAGGGCTTGAGGGTTTGCGTAGGAAACATGAGAACTAAACCACCTTTCTGCTCGATTTTGTAGGTAATCATCTGGTTCAATGTACCGAACCCCACCGACAAAATCGACTTGTTTAGCCCTGCCTTGCGCTTCCCACCCTTGCGGGTCATCCCTTTGACATGCAGCTTCTCCGTTACGCCGACGTCATAACGACAAGCTATCTCTGACGTAACTTTGTGTTGCCAGTCTCTTCTCTGACGAGCAGCCTTTGCTTGCAGTTGCGCTTCCCGCCGGTGAATTTTCTTCCATCTCCTGGAAGCCTTTACGCCCTTTTTAGGGGCACGCTTTCTGCGCTTCAGTCTGGCGACTCTGCGAATCTTCTCCTCACTCCGCTGGGTAAAGCGGGGATTAGTAATCTCCCGAAACTCCGCCCCGTCAAACAACGTCAGGGCGGTCTCTGTACCCAAGTCATAGGCAACGATGGACTCATATCGCAAATCCGACTGCGACCCAAACTTAGGCTCTGGTATGGCAACCTCAACCGTAAACGAAGCGAACCACTGCCGCCGGGACGGCTTGTAGACAAGGGTCAGCGTTGTTGGCACGCCCCAATGCTTGGCTTGACCGCGCATTTTCAGGGTAATGCCCAAGTCATTGAGTGTGACCGTGCCATGCTTTCCCGTGCTGTTGACCTTCCACCCCGACCGAGCAGGATACGTCCAGCCCGAATACCGGCGAATGGACTTGAACCTCGGCTTCCTACTCAGTCCTCGAAAGAACCGTTGGTAAGCATAATCCGCCCGCTTGACGGTGGCTTGCAGGGCTTGGGAGTTCAGTTGGGCAAACTCCCCCCACACCTGCTTGAATTCGGGGAGTAGGTTCTGCTGTTCCAGGTAGGTCACCGTTCGGCGGTGGAGCTTGTACTCGGTTTCCCGGTGGCTGACACAGGCGTTGTAGAGGTAGCAGTGCAGACGACGAGCCTCGAGCAAAGCCTTTTCCTGAGCTTTGCTGGGATACAGTCGAAAGGTCTGCCTTCTGGTTGCCATATGCGTTATCCTACCCCCACCTGTCCCAGTTCTGAGTGCTCCACAAATCCAGTGGCGCTATCCATCCCCACCCTACAGAGGGTGGGGAATTCCGCGCGTTTTGTTAAAGTCTTCTACAGACCAGATCCGCGATTGGCGAGGGGGCGACAGGGATCCATGTCCGAGATCGAGGTCTTCGATGCGGAGCAGTTGGCCGGGCTGATCGAGGGTCTGGCAGAGGCGATCGGCAGGGATCATCCCCACCTCCAAAAGTTGACGTTGATCGGCATTCGCACCCGGGGAGTTCCCCTGGCCTACCGCCTGCGGGATCGGATTGCCACTCTGCTGGGGATCCCGCCCCAAGTGGGGGAGCTGGACATCACTTTTTTCCGCGACGATTTGAGTGCCGGTGGGTTGCGCACCCCAGATCGCAGCGAAATGCCGCGTGACCTGACCGGCCAAGAAGTGGTGCTGGTGGATGATGTGATCTTTCGCGGTCGCACCGTGCGAGCAGCTTTGGAGGCTCTAAACCACTTTGGGCGACCGGAACGGGTGCGATTGGCGGTGTTGATCGACCGGGGTCACCGGCAGTTCCCCATCCAGCCCGATTACTGCGGTTGTCAGCTTTCCACAGAACCGGAGCAAACGGTGAGAGTCCATCTGCGGGAAACCGATGCAGAAGAGCGGGTGCTGTTGATAGACAAAACAGCAAAGATCAAGTCCTGAGCCGGCGCTGGGGTGCGGTATTTTAGGGATGACCTGCCGAAACTCACTGCCATGTCTTGGTTGCCGGAAACCCGCCGCTACGCTGTTTTGGGCACGGGCGCTTTGGGAGGATTTTATGGGGCGAAATTGCAACAGGCGGGCTTTTCGGTGCATTTTCTGCTGCACAGCGACTATGACCATGTTCGCCAAAGCGGCCTCTGGGTGCAGTCCTGCTGGGGGGATTTTCATTTGCCCCAGGTGAATGCCTACGCAGCCGTGGAGGACATGCCGGCTTGCGAAGGCGTGATCGTGGCTTTGAAAGCCACCCAAAATGCGCTTCTGCCGCACTTGATCCCGCCTGTGTTGGCCGAGAATGGCGTGGTGATCTTGTTGCAAAACGGGCTGGGGGTGGAACCCGAGATTGCCGATTGCGTTGGCCCAGAGCGGGTCATGGGGGGCCTCTGCTTCATCAGCTCCAATAAGGTTGGCCCCGGCCACATTCACCATCTGGATTACGGTTCGGTGCTGCTGGCAGAGTACGGCCCTGGCTATGCCCCCCAAGGGATCACGCCCCGCCTTCAACAAGTTCAAGCCGATTTTCAACGGGCAGGGATCCCGACCTCTCTCTCTCCAGATTTGATGTTGGCCCGCTGGCAGAAACTGGTCTGGAATATTCCCTTCAACGGCCTCTCGGTGGTGTTCAATGCCGATACTCAGCAAATGATTCGAGACCCTGAGGCCCGTGCTTTGGCGGAAACGCTGATGCAGGAGGTGATACAGGGAGCTGCAGCTTGTGATCGCCTGCTTCCCGACTCCCTGATCCAAGAAATGCTCACCAACACCGAGAAAATGGCCCCCTACCGCACCAGCATGAAAATCGACTATGAGCGCAAACGTCCTCTGGAACTGCAGGTGATCTTCGGCAACCCACTGCAGTACGCTCGACAAGCTGGGATCCATCTGCCACGGGTTGAAATGCTCTACCGACAGTTGCAGGTGTTGGATCGCCTGAATCGAGGGATCCCTGGGGAGCAGCAGGCTTAAGTTTTTCAAGATCCGGCGGAGCGATCCCAGGGCTGGAGCAGGCTTTCTCCTTTGCTTGCGGGTAGACTGAGCCGCAGTCGTGTACTGTTGCTCTGGCTTTATGCCGCTGGGATCCACCCACGATCGCATTACCCTCTGGACGGCCCCCGGCATCACCCTAGCCGCCGGTGTGTTGGGGAACAGCACCACAGTTGCCCTGGCTGTGGGATCCGCCTATCTGTTCAGCGGCCTGATGTTTTCTGGAGATCTGGACACCTGTTCCCGACAGTATCAACGCTGGCTGTTCTTGCGCTGGATTTGGCTGCCCTACCGCAAGTGGATGCGGCATCGCTCCTTTTGGTCTCATGGGCCGATTGTGGGCACCGCCGTGCGGGTACTGTACTTGAGCCTATGGGCAGGAGGAGCTGGCCTGCTGGGGGCTTGGCTGGGATCCCGGTTGGGCTGGTGGATGTGGCAACCCTGGGTGTGGGGCAGCGATCTCTGGCAATTGCTGCAAGTTCACGCCGAGATGCTCTTTTGGATTGGGATGGGGTTGGAACTGGGATCGGTGAACCACAGCCTAAGCGACTGGATGGTCTCCCGCTGGAAACGCTGGCGCAGAAAACGCCGTCAGGTTCGATCTCCCGCCAGGCGACTCAGCTATCGTGGCTAGGGATCCATTGGGCCAAGGTTTGATTTTTCGCCCGCCACGGCATTTGAATGGCAGTGAGGTTACCTACTGTTCCGCAACGCGTAGTCATTTATCTCACCGTCAAGGTGAAACAAACGACCGGTTGCTTCCTGCTAAGGCCTCCGGCCCGCTACGCGAGCAGTTGAAATAGAGGGTAATAAGAACCACGACTGCTATCAGCCCCTCACCCCCCCTTGAACCTGTGCTGTGCCCACAACTCCGCGACCTATCCTCTCAAGAGGGCTGAAACTGCAAATCTTGGCCAATTACCCTTTAGCCCAGGTACTCTGCTTGTGGCCATTTCGATTCAAACTGGGACACTGCACCCATACCTAAAGCCTTGAATACAGGGAATCAGAAGGCTCTCCTCAGTAGCCCAAGCGTCTCACCCTAACTTGAAACGACTACTTGAAGCAGTTTTGTCAAGAACATTTCCTCTTACGTTGGCTAGGTATTGCAATTCAATCTCAATAAAGCTATGCTGTTACTCGGTTGAGTGGTGGAGTTGTATCCATCAGTCTTCCTCTCTTGTCTTGGATGCGGCAGGGATCCTGCACTGGCGGAACTGGCCATCTGCGTCAGCGGGGATCCCTTTTTCTCCTCTCCAAGGCTAAGCAAGGTTCTGTGCTAATGAGAGTCAGAGTCAGTTGATAGAGAGATTTTTTGCTTGCTCATGTCAATCTGTGGAGGTGGCAGTGTAAAGGAGCAACAGCGGCTGAGGGTTATGGCTTTGGAAGGGGGCAATCTGGCTTCGGGAACCGGAAGACAAGACCGAATACAAAGATTGCTGCTCTAGTTTCCTTTGCAAACTTGTCAGAAGCTAAGGAAAAAGACCAACCTTTTGGGACAAACTGTCTGTCCTATGTCTTGTTTTGTCGTTCAAAAATTTATGTTGGGCTCAAGAGAAACTCTAGAAAAAAGTTGAATCAGGTGGAAGAATCAGTTAGAATCTAGCTGGCGTTAACGCTAACCGCGACGAAGAGACTGGAGGGAGGAAAGCCTAACAGCCTCTCTCCTTTTTTCTGTAGGGGTTACCCTCACTCTCAAACCCCATCTCATGAGAAGGGAGGAAGACCAAATACCCTATGACTTGAAATAGCAGCATTTTCATTAACTTTTGTTTTACTCTCTATGCCAAACTTGATACTAAGCTAAAGAGTTGCTCCTCGATCTTGTAACCATTGAGCAGCCAGCCTGTGTTGGCGTTTTTGTGCATAGGCTAAGGGGGTATGCCCATCTTCATTGCGAGGGTTTAGTTCGGCTCCATTTTCCAGCAAAAGCTCCAGGATTTCGATGTGTCCTTCCCAAGCAGCCCAGTGCATCGGTGTCGCCCCGAATCGGTTGCGCGCATTGGCATTGGCCCCGTACAAGAGCAGAAAGCGAGCGATGCCCAAATCCCCTCGGGTGGCGGCTTCATGCAGAGGGGTTCGGCCTGTTTCGTCAGTGGCATCCACCGGCACTCCCTTGGATAGTAGGCGGGCCAGAATGCTTTTTCGACCGGTGGCTGTGGCCCAGTGGAGAACACGACCGGTGTTGGCTCCCTTTTGGATGAGCAGACCGATTACTTCTACCTGATCGGTTAAAGCAGCCCGATGGAGAGGGGTATAGCCATGGTTATCTGGGAGATTGATATCACTGCCTGCCCTCAAGAGACGCTCCACCAGCTTGACCTGACCCCTGGCGGCAGCCAAATGGAGAGGGGTAGCACCTGTGGGATCTAAGGCATTGGGGGAGGCGCCATATACTAAGAGCAAGTCCAGCAGTCCCAGATGGCCAAGGAGTGTCGCTTTGTGAAGCAAGGTCATTCCCTGAGCATCGACAGCATTTACATCTTCCCCCCGCTGCAAATGGGCCAATAATTGTTTTAGATCTCGATTGGCAAGAGCTTGATGAAGCGCTTCACTCATAACAGATAGAAATAAAAAAGCCAAGTTGCAATGAAGTTGGGCAACAGGAAGGGATCCTCGATAGGCCGGAATGGAGGCTCCAAACAACTTGGGCAAAGTCTAACACTGGATCCCTGCTGCTGAGGGAAGCGGGAGAACCAAGCGCTTGGTGGGATCCCTTGGTCAAGCCGGGGCCGCAGCGATAGACTAGAGCTGGTTTTTGGCCAGGTCTTTTCCCGATCCCTTAGTTGCGCCACCGTTTATGGATTACTACGCGATCCTGAACCTATCTCCTGCAGCGGACATTGAAGAGATTAAACAGGCGTTTCGACGGTTGGCGCGGCAGTTTCACCCTGATGTGGCAGGGGAGGGATCCCGAGAGCGTTTCCAACAAATCCACCAAGCCTACCAAGTGCTGAGCGACCCTGAGCAGCGGCGGCGCTACGATGCACAACGTCAATCTGCACAACGTCAATCTCCACCCAGCTCTCCTGCTGCCGGCGAAAGGCGGGTGGTCATTCGCAGCATAGGCCCCTCATCGGCAGAGCAGCCCAATCCGGAAGGGCTCAAGGAGGGGATTGCCCGCGTCAAGGCAGCCTGGCGGGAGCGGAAGTTGCCCACGGCGGTGGCCCAGGCGGAGGCGCTGCTGAAACGGTTTCCCAACTCCAGCGAGGCCATCCACATCTTGGCGTTGGCCTACCAGCGCTTCGGCAACCATTTGATCTACGAGGGGCGCTATCAGCAGGCGGAAGCCTACTTGAGAAAAGCTTTGGCCACGGAGCCGCACAACCGAGAATTGGCCTTTGAAATCAAGCGAGATTTAGCCCGTCTGGGCATTCGGGAGGGATCCCGCTAACTTGCCTGCGTTGGGATCCCCAACGTCTGAGCTGCCCACTGCCGGAGTTGTTGGCGGTTGACTTTGCCCTGAGGGTTGCGCGGGATCCCGGTACACCACAGCCAGTGCTTGGGGTGCTTGAAGGGACTCAGTTGGCGGCTTAGGTGTTGCTTCAGGTGCATTTCCAGCTCTTTGGGGATCCCCGTTTTGGGGACGACCACCGCCACCACCTGCTGCCCCCATTCGGCATCCGGTAGGCCCAACACGCACACATCTTCCACCCAGCCGCTGGCTCGGATCTCCCCTTCCACTTCTGCAGCCATCACCTTTTCCCCGCCGGTTAGGATTAGGTCATCGGCTCGACCTAACCAATGGAGACATCCCTGGGGGTCTAGGTAGCCCAAATCGCCAGGGGCGAAGCCTTGCTGCTGCCATTCCTGCAAGCCATGTGTGGGCTGAGGGTAGTAGCCCAGCGCCAGCGACTCTGCCCAGATGTGAAGGGTGCCCACGGAGGGATCCCCTTGTGGGCTGCGGATCTGGAGCGTGGCGTGGGGCAGAGGCCGACCCAGACTGTCGCTCCCTTGCCAAAAGGCTTCTGGCAGTAACGTACACACCTGGGAGGCGGTCTCGGTCATACCGTAGGTGAGGGCAAGGGGAAGGTGAAGTTGCCGGGCCTGTTGCCGCAAGCTGGGCCAGGTGGGGCCACCACCGACCAAAATGGCCCGAAATTGGCGCAGGCTCTCCAAGACCGCTGGATGGGCGTTGAGCAACAGCCGTTGCAACTGAGTGGGCACCAGCGACAGAAAGCTCCCCGGCAGAGGGGGATCCCAAGACTCGGCCTGCTGTTGCCGTTTCCAATCCCAGACAACCCACTGCCCACCGCTCAGCCAGGATCGGACTGCCTGCATCAAGCCGCTGACGTGGTACAGGGGCAGAACGCAATAGCTGTGTACAGGCCCAACGGCAAAGTGCTGTTGGTGGGCTTTGGCCGAGGCGCTGAGGGTCAGCCAAGAGTGCAGGGCCCATTTCACTTGGCCGCCAGAGCCACCCGTGGGGATGCCGATCAGCGGCCAATGGGAGCTGGGCACAGCTTCCCGCAAATCCCGCAGGCGCAGATTCAAGGGGGCGGGATCCCCTTCCAGTCGGCCCTGGCGCCAGCACCAGCCGGATCCCATATCCGCCAAAGCCTGTCCCCATTCCCGTTCTCCCCAGTGGGGATTACCCAAGAACAGCGGGATCCCCAAGCGCTGGCAAGTCAAAACTGCCGCCCACACCTGCACCGGATCGGAGTCTGCCACCAGCAGGGGAACGGCCTTGTCTGCCAAAGGGCGCAGTTGCTCTTCCAGTTCGGACAGGCGCCCCTTCAAGTCTCCGCCATCCCCGGACAAGGCAATTGATCTCATGGGTTGTGGGTGTGCAACCTCAACGGCTTCGCCGATTCCCTGCATTGTATTCGAGGATGCCCGCTCAATTCCCTTGACAGGAAAGGGTGAGGATGGGTTTGGGCTTGGCTTATCATGATTTAGGTTTAACTGGGAGGTCTGTGCTGTGATCGAGCCAATTTTGTTGGGGATCGTGTTGGGAATGGTGGTGGTCACCTTGGCGGGCTTGTTCGTGGCAGCCTACAGGCAGTATCAACGCAGCAACAAGATCGGCCTGTAGGAGCAGCCTTTGGGGGGGTTGGAGAAAACCCATAGGGGAGAGAGAGATTGAGGTGGCATGGCAATGCACTGGCTGCGCACAGTTGCTGCTTTGCGGGAGCAGGTAGCCGATTGGCGGGGATCCACAGTTGGCTTGGTGCCCACGATGGGATCCCTGCATGAGGGCCATCTCAGCCTAATCCGCCGCTGCCGGCAAGAGTGTGACCACACGGTGGTCAGCATTTTCGTCAATCCGCTGCAATTTGGCCCCAACGAAGACTGGGATCGTTATCCCCGCGACGAGGAGGGGGATCGGGCCTTGTGCGAGGCAGCAGATGTAGATGTGGTGTTTGCGCCCGACCCGGAGGAGATGGGAGCCAATCCGGCAACTGGAAGCGACCGCACCTGGGTCATGCCCCCCGAATCCCTTCTGCAGACCCTCTGCGCCCCCCACCGACCTGGCCACTTTCGCGGTGTAGCCACCATTGTGCTGCAACTGCTGAACCTGGTACAGCCGCAGCGGGCCTACTTCGGCCAAAAAGACGCCCAGCAACTGGCGATCATTCAGCGTTTGGTTCGGGATCTGCAAATACCCACCACGATTGTTCCTTGCCCCACGGTGCGAGAAGCCGATGGCCTTGCCTGTAGCTCCCGCAACCGCTACCTTTCTGCTGCTGAACGACAGGTGGCCGCCGGGCTATACCGGGCCTTGCGTCGAGGATATGACCATTGGCGGGCCGGGGATCCCTCAGCAGAAGGGATCCTTGCCGCCGCCCGTGCTGAGCTGGAGCATACCCTAGAGCTGCAACTGCAATACCTGGAATTGGTGGATCCCCAAACGCTGCAACCGCTGCCGCGGGTGGAAGACAAGGGCCTGCTGGCCATTGCTGCCTATGTGGGGCAAACTCGCCTGATCGACAACCTGCTCCTTTCCCCGGAGCAAGGGGATCCCTTGCCGGAGAGAGTCCAGCATGCGGCACCCCCTTCTTCCGGCACGACTTCTCCCCCGCGTCGCCCGCTGATTGCCATTGACGGCCCGGCTGGAGCTGGAAAATCCACCGTGGCGCGGGCAGTGGCAGCCCAACTGCAACTGCTCTACTTGGATACCGGAGCCATGTATCGGGCCATCACTTGGCTGGCGCTGCAAAGAGGGATCCCTTTGGACGATGCCGAGCAACTCACCCAACTGGCCGCCCAAACCCAGCTCACCCTGCAGAGCGGCACCTCTTCGACAGAGCCGACCCGCATCTGGGCCGATGGCGAAGAAATTACCCAGGCCATTCGCTCTCCGGAAGTGACCCGCTGGGTCTCTCACGTGGCGGCAGTGCCGGGAGTACGCCAGGAGCTGGTGAAGCGGCAACGCAGCATTGGCCGGGATGGCGGTGCTGTCTTGGAGGGGCGGGATATCGGCACCCACGTCTTTCCTGATGCAGAGCTGAAGGTTTTCTTGACCGCTTCTGTTGGGGAGCGGGCGCAGCGTCGGCAACACCAACTCCAAGCCCAAGGGCAAATGGTGCCTCTCGAAGAATTGAAAGCGCAAATCGAGCAGCGGGATCGCCGCGACAGCGAACGGCTCATCTCTCCCTTGCGGCCTGCCCCCGATGCCATCTTGATCGACACAGATCACCTGAGCCAATCCGAGGTGCAAGACAAAATTGTAACGTTGTACCGGCAGCTTTTGGAGCGATCTGGCCCGGCCCGTTTAGATCAGTAGCTTTGACTCAATCAAGACTAAATCAACGGGACAAGTCAGATTTCCGCATGATTTTCAGGGAGCTGGCCGGTTTGAACAGCTTGATCCCTCTCTCATTTCTCATTGAAGATTTTCGTTGAAGATGCAGTTGATGAGGGGGCACGGATGCCGAGCTATGGGTTGAGTGATGAACTTTGGCAAAACCACCGAGGTGTTGAGGTGCCGGAGGGGATCCTGTTGATGATGGAAATAGGCCGACCCGCTTTTCTCTCGATGAGCCAATGCTACCTGTATCCCGTTCCGCCGTCGCGAACGGAGCGCTATGGTTAATGTCTTCCTCTTGGCCTTTTTGCTGCTCCTCTCAGGAGCTTGCTCTGGGGCCGAAACCGCCATCACGGCCATGGACAACCTGCGCCTGGAATCTCTGATCGAAGAACAAGGGGATCCACAGGGCTTGTATCGACTGGCCCAACAACAGCGCTCGCGGCTGATCACCACCCTGTTGCTGGTGAACAACTTTGTCAACATCGGCATTGCCGCTTTGGCCACAACCCTCTCCATTGAACTGTTGGGAACCCAGATTGGAGCTTTGGCCGCCACCGTGCCCACCACAATTGTGGTGCTCCTCTTTGGAGAAGTAGCCCCAAAGTCTTTAGCGGTGAGCCATCCGCTAGGGGTGTTCCGCTGGGTGGTGCGGCCTGTTCATGTCCTATCGGTGCTGCTGCGCCCTTTTAGCGACGCTTTTGAGTGGGTTGTCAGCAGGCTCTTCAATCTATTGGAATTCTCCCCCCTGACGGCCACCGCTTCTCTCAAGGATTTGGAGCTGCTGATCGATGTGTTGGGGCAGCGGGGGCTGCTGGATTGGCAAAAACGGCGGCTGTTCCGTGGGGCCTTGGCTTTGGACTTGCTGCAGGCGCGGGACGTGGCCAAGCCCAGAGTTAAAATGGAGACCATCTCCCACGACAAAACACTGCAGGATGTGGTGAAGCTCTGTTTGGAAACGGGCTACTCGCGCATCCCCGTGCAGGGAGAATCCAAGGACGAGATCGTCGGCATTATCCACCTCAAGCAAGCCTTGCGCTATCTCGATCAAAAAGGCAATGCCGAAGTGACCCAGGCGATGGCACCGCCTTTTTTTGTGCCGGACACCAAGCGGGTCAGCCTGTTGCTCAAGGAAATGCTGCGCTCTCGCCAACACCTGGGGATTGTGGTGGATGAGTTCGGCGGCACCACCGGCCTGATCACGCTGGAGGACATTTTGGAGGAGCTGGTGGGCGATATTTACGACGAGAGCGATCTCTCCCCCCTGCTGCTGCGGCGGCAGCGGCGACCAGGTGGAGCTTCTACCTCCCCTGGCTGAGAACAGGAGCAAGGGGATCATCCCCTCTCTAAGTCCTAGCTGGCTCTGGAGGGATCCGTCTCCGCGGCTGTTGGGTTTTCGTGCGCGCCGGGAGTGAGCTCCCCAAAGCCGGCCTCGACGGGATAGCGGGCCACAAAAAAGATCCAGAAGCTGTGGATCCCCAACCCCAAAGCCCACCAGCCCAACAGGGGCACCAGCCACGGCCAATCCGCGCGGTACAGTTGCTGAAAAAACACCAGCCCAGACCCGCTACAGAGGAAAACAGACAGGTGGGCGGCATAGGTATAGCGATCATCCAGCTTGCGAAATTCGGGATCCCGACGGGAGGGCTTCCGGGGCCAGCGAGGGGGCATGGCAAAACCATCCAGTTAAGACCTTCTCCAGTGTAGAACAGCCCTCGGCAGGGATCCCTGAGACTTGGGAGCGGCATTTCTGCTGCGGAACCCCAGTTTCAACGCCCGTTTGCCCAGCCAGTACACCAGCAAACCCATCAGCAGCACTGCCAGCCAAGGGGCCAGCACCGCCACCACCGCCAGCAGCAGAGAAGTGACGTTTTCGCCGGTGGCCAACAGCGGGTTGCCCAGCCCCCCTGTGTGGTGGTAGAGGTCACCAGTGTGGCACAAAAATGCGAAACTGAGGCCCAACCCCCAAAAAATGGCCGGTATGCCCTTCATATCCTCAGCGTTGATGGGAGTGCTCCCGCCAAGCGCAACTGGGGGGATCCGTCTCGGCTGGCTGAACCTCGAACTCCAGCGGTCCCTCTTCAGTGTACAGGTGCAGGTCGAACCAGAAGGTGGATCCCTGTTCTAGCTTGCTCTCCAGGCAGATGCGGGTTCGATGTTTCTCCAGGATGTTGCGCACGATGGCCAACCCCAGGCCGGTGCCCTCTAGGGTGTGGACCCGGTTCTCGACACGGAAAAAGCGGTCGAAAATCCGCTCCTGATCTTCTGGGGCAATGCCAATGCCTGTATCGGCCACCGCCACCCGCACTGCCTGCGGGGATCCATCCGCCTGAACCACCAGGTGGGCATGTACCGTCACCAGGCCCCCTGAGGGGGTGAACTTGAGGGCATTGCCCAGGAGATTGGTCATCACCTGCAGCAGCAGATCGTAGTTGCCCCAGACCAGCGGCAGATCCGGATCGACGAATTTGCGCAACTGGATCCCTTTGTCGCGGGCCTGCAGTTGGTGGGTGCGCAAAGTCTGCTCGATCACTGCCGCGATGTCGACACCTTCAAAGTGGTACTGCTTGCCCGATTCCAGACGAGACAAATCCAAAACATCGTTGACCAGGCGGGTGAGGCGATCGGTTTCGCGGTTGGCAATTTCCAGGTAGTCCAGCCGCTCCGCCGAGGACATCTGCTCGCCGTACTCGTAGAGGGTCTCGATAAAAGACTTGATGCTGAAGAGGGGGGTGCGCAGCTCGTGGCTGATGTTGCTGATGAATTGAGCCTTGGCTTCGTTGAGCTCTGCCTCGCGGGTGATGTCCTGCACCGTCATCACGATCCCCTTGAGATTTTGCCGCCGCGGATCCGACACCGGCGAAAGCAGGATGCGGATAACACGCTTGGTGGGGCCGGTGAGGTTGACGCGAACTTCCTCTGCCTCTTGATCCCCGCGGGCAATTTGCATCAGGGGGCGGGCCAGTTGCTGCTGCAGATCCTCCGGCAACAGCTCCGGCAGGGGTTTGCCCAAAACGGGATCCCCTTCCCAGCCAAACATGCGGGAGGCGGCAGGGTTGAGCAGCAGCACCCGCAACTCGGCATCCAGCAAAATGGCAGCATCGACGATGGAGAAGACCAAGGTCTCCAACTTGGCTTTGGCGGCAGCCAGTTCCTCGATGTTTTGCTCTTCGTAGCTTTGCAGCCGCTCCGCCATCTCGTTAAAGCTGTCGATGAGCTGGGCCAGCTCTCCCCCGAAGGGCAGGTCGATGCGCTGCTTGAAGTTACCTTTGGTGATCTCCTGGACACCTTTGACCAGCTCTTTGATGGGATAGGTGATGGTGAGGGCATTGACCACCGCTCCCAGGATGGCCAAGACCCACACCGCCAAAAACACCCCAATCGAGACCTCCCGCGCCAGCTGGGTGGAGCGCACCAGGGCGGGATTGGGATTGATGCCCAAGCCGAGGGTGCCCAAAAAGCGGCCCTGATGATAGATGCCGACAAAAATATCCGTCACCCGCCCGGCAGGAGTGAGGTGGGTGCGCACCAGCGGTTGGCCCTCAGCAGGGGGGCGATTGTCCGGCAGTTGCATGCGACGGGTGAGGCTGAGGGAGGTTTTCACCTCTTGGTTGGAAAACGGGATCCCGTAGTAGATGTTTCCTTCGGGATCGGCATAGAGCAGATAGCGGATGCTGCTGGTGCTCTCAAAGTACTGGCGGGACAGTTGCGCCACTTCGCCAATGCGATCTTCCGCAATTAGAGGGGCAACATTGGCCGCCAAAAGCAACCCCAGATCCCGGCCAAAGCGGGCCTCGTTGAAGCGGGCATCCTGCTGCACAGTGCTGACGGCCCAGAAGGTGAAACTGCTCACCACCAATGAGACCACCAGCGTTGCCACAAAGAGCAACTGAGTTTCCAACCGCAGTTTTTGCTTCCATCGCGCCCACCAGCGCCGCAGGGATCCCATAGAGATCCCGGTCGTTGTTGGCACTGACATGTCCACAGCGCCAGGCAATGGCTCGGCAGGAGAAGAAGCCAGCTCAGGAGATTGGACTTCGGCAATGGGCTCGGCTGGCTCGACGGTGCTGACAGGAGGCATGAACCCAACGTGAACAGATAGCGTGAACGGATATAGGGCGGTGATTCGCCACCATTCTGACATGGGCAGGCGATCCCTTTGTCTCAGCCAAGGCCGGGTGAGAACCGGTATGGGATCCCGGCTTCGCAACGCAACCTGCTCCAGCCGACCTGCAGGGGAATGGTTGCCAATACCGATAAAGGTATCCCCAAGCAAAGCTTGTCAGCGCCCCTAAAGTTGATAGACTAGAAAATCGTGCTTCACCAGGTCAGAGTGACCGGAAAAATCGTGACCAACAGCCCCGTCAGCCAATTTATCCAACATCATTTTCGCCACTTCAACGCCGCCGCGCTGGTGGATGCGGCCAAGGGCTACTGTGCTCACCTGGAAAAGGGCGGCAAAATGATGGTGACCCTGGCCGGCGCCATGAGCACAGCGGAGCTGGGCCTTTCCCTAGCGGAAATGATCCGGCAGAACAAGGTGCACGCCATCTCCTGCACCGGCGCCAACCTAGAAGAGGACATCTTTAACCTCATCGCCCATGAGTTCTACGAGCGGGTGCCCCACTACCGCGATCTTAGCCCGCAGCAGGAGCAGGAGCTGCTGGAGCGGCACCTGAACCGGGTAACCGATACCTGCATTCCCGAAGAGGAGGCGATGCGGCGCCTAGAAAAAGCCCTCTTGGAAGAGTGGATGGCTGCCGACCAGGCCGGGGAACACTACTTCCCGCACGAGTTTATCTACCGCATCCTGCGCAGCGGCCGGCTGGAGCCCTACTACCAAATTAATCCCCGGGATTCTTGGGTTTACGCCGCTATGGAGGCCAACTTGCCCATCTATGTGCCGGGATGGGAGGACTCCACCACCGGCAACATGTATGCCGCCCACTGCATCACGGGTGAGATCCGCAATGTGCATACCGTCCGCACAGGGATCGAGTACATGATCCACCTGGCGGACTGGTACACGCACACCTCGGCGGAATCCTCCATCGGCTTCTTTCAAATTGGCGGCGGCATAGCCGGGGATTTCCCCATCTGTGTGGTGCCCATGCTCCATCAAGATCTGGGTCGCCAGGGCGTACCCCTGTGGGGCTATTTCTGCCAGATCAGCGACTCCACCACCAGCTACGGTTCCTACTCGGGGGCAGTGCCCAATGAGAAGATCACCTGGGGCAAATTGGGGATCGACACCCCCAAATTTGTCATCGAGTCGGATGCCACCATCGTGGCGCCTTTGATCTTCGCCTGGGTGCTGGGGTGGTAGAGAAGGGGAATCAATCTGTATGCCCGTCGGTTGAGGCGGAGCGGGGCCAGCGGGACAAAAGGATCGCAGCTTCCCAGCGGCGCAGATCCTGGGCGATGCGCAGGGGCGTGAGGCCGTAGCCATCCGGCTCGTCGATCTCGGAGCCATGTTCCAGCAGCAGCCGAACGACCTCGGGGTTGCCGGACCAAGCGGCAAAATGTAGGGGAAGGCCACCGGCGCCAAAACGAGCGTTCACCTCGGCCCCTCCCTGGAGCAGGGCTTTCGTAACCTCAGGGTTGCCCAGGCGAGCGGCTTGGTGTAAGGGGCTGGCTCCCCCATAGTCCGGTCGATTGGGATCCGCCCCCGCTGCCAGCAAAAGACGGGCGTTGAGGCCGCTCTCCACGAAAAACAGGGCTGTCTTGCCCCGCTCATCGACGGCGTTGGCGTCTTTCCCCAGCCAGAGGGCCAGTTGCAGCCGCAGCGGGTTGGCTTGGGCCAAGGCTTGTGGATCTTCTGGTAGGGAGTATCCATAGAATCCCAGACCCCCCACTAGCAGGGATCCCAGTCCGACAGCGATTTTTAGGACCTGACCTCGCATAGCCCTATTCCTCAAAGAAAAGGATGGCGAGCCCCTGCCTGGGCAGAGCCTGGGCCGAGAGCAGCAACGGGTTGCTGAGGGCAGGTTGCGGGGCAGCAGCGGGGAAGAGACGCAAAAACTCCTGCAGCGGCAGCAGCTCGCATTGGGATTCCTCGGCGGCGGCCGTGCGATACATGGTGGGGATGACCAGCTTGGGCTGCAGCGCCTCAATGGCCGCCTTGGCCCCGGCAGGATCGTAATTTTTCGGCCCACCCCCCACTGGCACCAGCAACAGGTCGGGACGAGCAAGCAGGATGGACTGCTCCCGCGTAATTGGCTGCAGCGCCCCTCCCAAATGGACAATGTCGATCCCAGCCATGCGCCAGCGCCAACCCACGTTTACGCCAAAGCGAGGGCCACGGGGCATGCGTACTCCTTGCACCCGGATCCCGTCAATCAGATAGTCTCCCGGCTGAAACAGCACCTTGGGGTTGCCGGGCACCACATCCAAAGCACCCTCATCCAACAAGCGGCTGCTGAGCAACACCAGATCGGCAGCAACTCGTGGGGCAGGATAGCCAGCCGTACAGCCCGCCGGCCGAAACGGGTTGACCAGAAACCGTCGGCCCTCCCCCTCGAACAAAACACAACTGTGGTGCAGCCAAGTCAGTTGCAGCCCCTGCGAGCTGGAGCCGGGAGTGAACTCTATAGACCCTGGGGTTGTTGGCGTTTCCGAACCTTGTGCCGGCGCTGTCTGAGCGCCCGCTTTGCGCCCTCTGGCCAGGTTCACGGCCATCGATCCCAGCAGCCCAGCGCTGGCTTGCAGAAGCTGGCGACGCTTCATGGAGTGGGGATCCCTGATGTAACAACGGCAACGGTTTCCTGAGGTTTCTGCGAAACATTGGGCTGAGCAGCAGTTGAGGCTTTGGCGCTGCGCAGGAAGTTGCTCAACAAGCGCTTGCCCTCTGCAGTCAAGATGCTCTCCGGGTGGAACTGCACGCCCTGAACATGGGGATAGCGGCGGTGGCGTACCCCCATGATGATCCCATCGCTGGTTTGGGCCGTCACCTCCAGCTCGTCAGGACACGTAGAAGGCTCGATCACCAAGCTGTGGTAGCGGGTGGCCGTGAAAGGCTGGCTCAACCCCTCAAACACCCCCACCCCTCGATGGTAAATGAGCGAGGTTTTGCCATGCATCAGCTCAGGTGCGCGCACGATCTGACCACCATAGACCTGGCCAATGCACTGGTGCCCCAGACAAACCCCCAAAATCGGCAGCTCTGGCCCCAGCTCCCGAATCAACTCCAGGGAGATCCCGGCATCTTCCGGCCGCCCTGGCCCAGGAGAGATGACCACCGCTTGCGGCTGCATGCGGCGCAGGTCGTCAACGGAGAGCTGGTCATTGCGAAAAACCTGTAGCTGGGCTCCCAACTCCCCCAGATACTGCACCAGGTTGTAGGTGAAGCTGTCGTAGTTGTCGATGACGACCAGCACTTCAACATCCGGCAACGGCACCCCATTTTATCACTTCCACTGGACTGAAGGAGATTGGGTCACGGGGACAGGCTAGAGTGAAGGAGCCAGACTCCTGTGCTTTTGAGATGGATTTATGTCGGCCCTACCCATTCCCCTGCTGGGGCAGTCCTTGTCTGCTCTGAAAGACTGGGCAGTTGCTCAAGGTCAGCCGGCCTATCGCGGGCAACAACTGCATGCTTGGATCTACCAAAAAGGGATCCGCTCCCTGGAACAGGTGACGGTGTTTCCTAGGGCTTGGCGAGAGGCGGTGCAAAGCTACCCAGTGGGACGCTCGCGCATTGTGCAGCGGACAGAGGCCCGCGATGGTACTGTGAAGTTTCTGCTGGGGTTGGCGGATGGGCAGTTGATCGAAACGGTAGGGATCCCAACGGCCAAGCGTCTGACGGTCTGTGTCTCTTCTCAGGTGGGCTGCCCTATGGCCTGCGATTTCTGTGCCACCAGCAAGATGGGCTACCGACGCAACCTAGAGCTGCACGAGATTTTGGATCAGGTGTTGACGGTGCAGGAAGATTTTGGCCGTCGCGTCAGCCACGTGGTCTTTATGGGCATGGGGGAACCTCTGCTCAACCGCGATACGGTGGTGCAAGCCATCCGTAGCCTGAATCGAGATATCGGCATCGGCCAACGGCACATCACCCTCTCGACGGTGGGCGTACCCCGGCAAATTGCCTGGCTGGCGCAGCAGGATCTGCAAATCACCCTGGCCGTCAGCTTGCATGCTCCCAATCAAGATCTGCGGCAGCAGTTGATCCCCTCGGCAGCCCACTACCCTCTGGATGCTCTGATCCAGGATTGCCGTGACTACATGCTGCGCACCGGGCGGCGAGTCAGTTTTGAATATACCCTGCTGTCGGGGGTCAACGACCTGCCCATTCATGCCCGCCAACTGGCGCAATTGCTGCAGCAGGCCAGCCGGTCAGGGGTGCAACTGCACGTGAACCTGATCCCTTACAACCCTATCTCTGGAGCCGACTATCAACGCCCCCACCCGGCACGAGTCAAAGCGTTCGTCCGCCAGCTTGAGCAACACCAGGTGCGGGCCACCGTGCGCCAAACCCGTGGTTTGGATGGCAATGCCGCATGTGGTCAACTGCAGGGATCCTTCCTGCGCTCTTTGCCAGGGCGCAACGCTTTTGCGAGTACATCAGCTCAGTCCGCAGGCGCGTCGTAACCAGGCGGCATCCTGTTCTGGCAAGGTGGCGTGGTGCATGGCGTAAACCTGCCGGTGATACTCGTCCAGCCAGGCTCGCTGCGCCTCGTTTAACAGTTCCCAATCGATCAAGCGCCCATCGAAAGGGATCCAAGTCAGGGAGCGAAAGCCCATCCAGCCCTCCGGCTCGGGAATGGCAATCACCTCGTAGAGATTCTCCAGGCGGATCCCACCCCATCCCGGCTGGTAGTAGCCCGGCTCAATGCTGTTGATCATGCCCACCTTGAGAGGGGTGTTGGCGCGGCGGTGGATCCCGTTGGGCCCCTCGTGGACGTTCAAAAAGGCGCCGACACCGTGGCCGGTGCCATGGCCATAGTCCAGCCCGGCCTGCCAAAGGGTAGAGCGGGCGATCCCATCCAACGAGACCCCATAGGTGTCAGGGGGGAAGATCTGGCGGGCGCATTGAATGTGGGCCTTGAGCACCTCGGTATAGCGCCGCTTGCACAAGGGATCCGCCGGCTCCTGGCCAATCCAAACGGTGCGGGTATCGTCGGTGGTGCCCCCCAAGTAGTGGGATCCGGAGTCCAACAAAAACAGTTCGCCCGGCTGCAGCAGCTTTTGGGGATCCGGAGTGCTGTAGTGGATGATGGAGCTGTTGGCGCCGGCGCCGGCAATGGTGTTAAAGCTCAGGCCCACCCACTCCCCTTCCTCCCGGTAATGGGCCTCCATGATGGCGGCCACATCGGCTTCGCTGATGGGGATCCCCTGTTGGATTTGCCGGTCGATCCAGGCCAGGGTGCGAATCTTGGCCCGGCTGGCCTTGCGGTTGGCGCGGCGCATTTGCTCCAGCTCGGTGGGGTTTTTCACGGCCTTGAGGGCTTCTACTGGGTGCTCCAGCTCGCGGCAGCTCGCATCCTGCAGCAGCTCTTGAGTGCCCTGGGTGGTCTGCTTGGGATCCAAGCCCACCGGCGCGTAGCTCTTGGCCCATTGGGGCAGTTGTTCGTTGTAGGTCTCATAAGGCCAGAGTTCCACCCCGGCTTCTGCCAGAAGTTGCCGAGATGGGGGGCTGAGCCGCTCCAGATCTGTGAATAGAGCCGCTCTATCTAGGCTGACCAAAGCATAGGCCCAAAACACCGGGTTGTAGGGGATGTCGGATCCCCGCAGGTTAAACAGCCAGGCCACCTGATCCAATTTGGTCAGGGGCAACAGTCCCACCCGCTTGCGGCGCATCTCCTGCCGGACTTGGGCCAGCTTTTCTGCAGGGGTGGCCCCGCTCAGGTGGGTGGGTACCGAGTAAATGGGCTGGTCAAAGGGAGCGGTAAGTCCCTGGGCCAACTTATCTACCAAGTTTTCCACGACCGGGATCAAAAGCACCCCTCCCGCTTGGGCATGGGCCTGCAACTGGCGATAGGTGGCCACCGCCACCGTAAAGGGATCCACCCCCAGGCGAAAGCCGGATCCCAGCTCTTCCACAATCTCCATCAGGCTGGGCTGATTCGGCAGACCTCCTTTGATCACTGTCAATAGATTGGGATCCACCTCCCGCTCCGCCTGTTCGTGATAGCGGGGATCTACCCACAGCCAAGCCCTGTCCCGGGTGATCAAGGCATCCCCCACCGAGCCGGTAAAGCCTGTGATCCACTGACGCCGCTTGCGATGTTCCGGCAAATACTCATTGAGATGCTCATCAGCAGAGGGAACCCAAAAGCCATCCAGATCTTGTTCTCGCAGAAGCTGGCGCAACTGCTGCAAACGGGCAGCAACATCCAGGCGGGGCAGGGTTTGGAGCATGGCAGAGGGGTAAAGCTAAACGGCCAGGCTATCGCCATTCTAAACAAGGTTGGGCCGCCCCCACTTCCCGCCTTCAGTGGTCGGCCATTTCAGATAGCAGCCAGATAGCAGCCAATACCTCCCTCTTCCTATGGGTGAGGGAAGAAATCCGCCAGCTCTAGCGCTCCTCAGGAAAACCCGCTTCCCGCCAAGCCCGCATGCCCCCATCCATCGAGATCACCCGACGATAGCCCATTTTCTGTAGATTATCGGCTGCCAACGCCGAACGAAACCCGCCGCCGCAGTACAGGACGATCTCCGCTTCTTTGTCGGGGATCACCCTCTCGATGTCCCGCTCAATGATCCCTTTGCTCAAGTGGATGGCTCCGGCAGCGTGGCCGGCTTGCCACTCCGACTCTTCCCGCACATCCACAAAATAGAAGGGATCCCCTTGCAGTTGTTTTTGCCTGACCTGCTCGACTGTCAGTTCTTGGATGCGGCTTTTGGCCTCGTTGACCAGGGCCAAGAAAGCTGGAGAGTGCTGGGGAGCCATGGAGAACAGGCGCTATGAGCCAAAGCTTATTCCAATCGATCTTATCTGGTCTGGACTTTGGGATCCCAACTGCCCTAAGGCTAGACTGGGATCCAGATTTGCCGGCTGGAGGCCCATGGCTTGAAATCCCGATCTAACTTTCCGCAACTGCTTTGGCCCCTTGCTCTGGCCGTGAGCTGGAGCATCCCCCTTGGATTGACAGCCGGTCACGTCAGCCGGACGGAGTCCTCGGCTTGGGCCCAAGCTGCCCCGATGCCCCTAGAAAGTGGGATCCAGCGGCAAGTTTCCAGCCCACCGCCAGCCGCCCTGGTGGAGTGGCTAAGCCAGCAGGTGGCCGCCGCCAACCGGCGGGATTTGCCAGGGGTGATGGCCGGCTACAGCCCCGACTTCCGCCACCGAGATGGGCTGGACCGGGAAGAGGTGGAAGGTGCCATCCGCAAGCTGTGGAGCTCTCATCCCAAGCTCACCTATTCGGCCCAGATCCTCTCCTGGCGGCAGGTGGGCCCTGAGATTGTTGCGGATATTCTCAGCCAAGTAGAGGGATCCCAATCCTCGGTGCGGGGGGACTTTCAGGTAGAAGCCTCTGCCCTGGTGCGCAATCGCTATCGCCCGGATCCAGCCAATCCCGGACAACTGCTGTTGATTGACCAAGAAGTGCTGCGGGAGGCCAGCACCCTCACCTCTGGATCTGCCCCTCCCACCGTCACCTTGAACCTGCCGGAGGTGGTCAAACCGGGATCCACCTATTCGCTGCAGGCGATTGTGGCAGAGCCTCTCACCCACTCTTTGCTGTTGGGCGCCGTTGCCGAACAACCCGTTGCCGGGGCGGGCTACCCAGAGGTGACCTCGTTTGCTCTCGAACCTCTACAGGCCGGAGGGATCTTCCTACAGGCAGATGCTCCGCAAGAACCCCGTTCTGAGTGGATTTCTGTGATGTTGGTTAACCAAACCGGCATCACGCTGGAGAGTCGGCGTCTTATCGTCAGCGATCGCTTGGCTCTGGAGGGATCCCTGGCCATCCCCACCGTCCCTTAGGAAATCTTCAGGATGATGAGGAATGGCTCTGGGGTAATCTGGACAGGCAGTTGAGCTTGTTAACAAAGGAGGGGCGCGGGGAGCTATAAGTCCCGCGCTGTATGCAAAGCATCAGCGTCGGGATACATGGACTCCCCGCACTTGTCGATTCTCTCGATGGGATAAGACAAGTATTTACCAGCAGCTATAGCTTGTGGTAAACTGCCACTATGCTGACCATGAACTACACTTACCGGATCTATCCAGATGCCGCACAGCAGGCCGAGCTGCGGTCGTGGCTTGAGACGTGCAGAGGCGTGTACAACTACGCTTTGCGCGAACTCAAAGACTGGATTGCTTCCCGTAAGTGTCCCATAGACAGATGCTCACTGGAGAAGGAATACATCATTCCTGCCGATGAGCCATTCCCGTCTTGCTATCGTCAGCAAAATAACCTACCCAAAGCAAAGAAGCAATTCCCGCATTTGGCCAAGGTGCATTCTCAGGTCTTGCAGACTACGATTCGCAGGCTGCATGATACTTGGGAGGCATTCCAGAAGCGGGGATATGGGTTTCCCCGTTTCAAGAAACAAGGCCAATTTAAGTCTTTTGTGTTTCCCCAGTTCAAGGACAATCCCATCTCCGGCAGCAGTATCAAGCTACCAAAGATAGGAAAAGTGCCTATCAACTTGCATCGTCCTATCCCAGATGGGTTCAAGGTCAAGCAGGTGAGGGTACTGTCCAAGGTAAGGGGGACGCAATGGTATGTCGTCGTTACCATCGAATCGGACATATCGATTCCCGATGCTCCGGTTCACGGTCGTGCGATTGGGATTGATCTGGGATTGGAACGGTTTTTGACGGTTTCAGATGGCAGCTTCCAGGAGCGACCCAAGTTTTTTAGGTCGATGCAACGCAAGCTGAAATTGCTGCAACGCAGAGCGGCACGAAAACAGAAGGGGTCACGAAACTGGGAGAAGGCACAAATCAAAGTTGCCAGAATGCACCATCGGATTGCGAACCGTCGTAAAGATTTCCACCTAAAGACGGCTCATAAGCTTTGTGACCAAGCGCAAACCATCTTTGCAGAAGACCTCAATGTCACAGGCTTGACACGGGGAATGCTGCGAAAAGATTGTGTCGATGTCGCTTTTGGACAATTTCTGTCTCTGTTGGAATGGGTGTGCTGGAAACGTGGAGTGTACTTCGCTAAAGTCAACTCCAACGGGACTAGCCAAACCTGTCCCAAATGTTTTGCTACTGTCAGCAAAACGTTGACAGCAAGGGAGCATCATTGTCCTGAGTGTGGGTATCGAACTCATCGTGACCATGCAGCAGCAGAAATGGTTTTGCATCGTGGACTAGAGAATTTAGTAGCCCAGGGACTCTGGGGAACGGAAACAGCCTGCCAAGTCGTTCTGTCGGGGGTCTATGACCTAGATAAGTGGCGTGGGGCAGGAATGCCTAACCGTGAGGTTAGGAAGCCCGCGCTGTACCCGTAGGGTCAGCGTCGGGAGGATGTCACGATGGGAAACTATGCGCCCCTCAGCTTGTTTGCTTTCTGGTGCTGGCCCTATTTTTGAGCGGTTGCGATAGCGGCGACTCCCTTGGTGCTCCGGTGGTGGATCGCCCCACTCCTGCCAGCAATTGACCGAACAATCCCGAGGGGTCTCGAAAGGTTGGGTCGAGGTGTCTTGAAAGGACCCAACCTCAAGAAACATTGGCATCTTCAGACGCCCGTCCATTCCAAGCCCCGCTACAGCTATCTGCAAAACTATCCGCTCTCTCCCACCCCCAAGGCAACAACAGGCGGTCAGGGAAAGAGCGGTCTAGCGGGCCTTCAACTGGAACCTGACTGCCG
This sequence comes from Synechococcus sp. R55.4, assembly GCF_047461935.1. Classification (NCBI taxonomy): domain Bacteria; kingdom Bacillati; phylum Cyanobacteriota; class Cyanophyceae; order Synechococcales; family Synechococcaceae; genus Synechococcus; species Synechococcus sp. R55.4. Next base: position 61,975 of record NZ_JANSIF010000002.1, read on the forward strand.
GGAGGAACTCCAAGCGAGCCAGAACGCGAAGACTCTTCAGCAGACTGAAGGATCTAAGTTCAGACCGTTAGAGAACAGCCCCGGCGCACAGCCGGCTGAACCCAACTTGACGACCCTTACAACTACTACTATCTGGCATCCGCAGGAACCTCCCTTACTAAACGACACCCTGAGACTAGCACAAATCTTTTCTTGTTTTCTCGATCAGGGAGTTCATGCGGTGGTTTGTTGGAGCCGTTTGAGAGCTCCAGGCGCTCTGGGTGACCGTGGGCTTCGGATCCCCTGTCCCACAAGAGGGGTGAGGGATGGACTGCTGAGGATGAGGCGACAGCGTAGGATAGAGAGACGCCCTTTAGGTTGCTCGAGTTGCCGTGGACTACAAAAGTACCCTCAACCTGCCCCAAACTCAGTTTCCCATGCGGGCAGAGGCCGCCAAGAGAGAACCCGCCATTCAAGCCTTTTGGCAGGAAGAGCAAATCTACCAGCGCCTTGCCGACCACAATCCTGGGGATCCCTTTGTCCTGCACGATGGACCGCCCTACGCCAATGGCGATATCCACATGGGCACCACCCTCAACAAGATCCTCAAGGACATTGTGAACAAGTACCACATCTTGCAAGGGCGCAAGGTGCGCTACGTGCCCGGCTGGGATTGCCACGGCCTGCCCATCGAACTGAAAGTGTTGCAAAGCCTCACCCCGCAGGAGCGGGAAAACCTCACCCCTCTGCAGCTGCGACAAAAAGCCAAGGAGTACGCCCTGCACTACGTTGATGTGCAGCGGGCCAGTTTTCAGCGCCTGGGGGTATGGGGATCCTGGGATCGGCCCTACCTGACGCTGTCGCCGGAGTACGAAGCCGCACAGATTGAGGTGTTTGGACAAATGGCCCTCAAGGGCTACATCTACCGCGGCCTCAAACCCGTCCACTGGAGCCCCAGCTCCCAGACGGCTCTGGCGGAAGCGGAGCTGGAGTACCCTGACAACCACATCTCCCCCAGCATCTACGTGGCCTTTCCCCTGCAGAGCCTCAGCCCGGCGGCGCAGCCGGTTTTGGAGCCTTTCATGCCGGGCCTGCGGGCAGCCATCTGGACCACCACCCCTTGGACGATCCCGGCCAACCTGGCTCTCTGCTTTAACCCCAAGCTCACCTATGCAGTGGTGGAGTCTCCCCGCTTCGGCCTGCTGTTGATCGCCGCCGATCTGCGGGAGCGGCTGGAGAAGGTTCTGGAGACGTCTCTGGAGATCAAGGCTACCCTGCCGGGATCCGCCCTGGAATACAGTCAAGGACGGCACCCCCTCTTCGACCGCACCAGCCTCTGCGTGTTGGGGGACTACGTCACCACCGAGTCGGGCACCGGCATTGTGCACACGGCTCCGGGACACGGGGAAGATGACTTTAAAACCGGCCAAAAGTACGGTCTGCCCATTCTCAGCCCTGTGGACGATCAGGGGAGATTTACCGCCGAGGCCGGATCCCAGTTCGTCGGGTTGGATGTGCTCTCCAAGAAGCCGGAGACCAGCGGCAATGCTGCCGTGATCCAGGCTCTACAGGCTGCGGGGGCTTTGCTCAAGGAAGAACCCTACAACCACAAATATCCCTACGACTGGCGCACGAAAGAGCCAACCATTTTCCGGGCCACCGAGCAGTGGTTTGCGTCTGTAGCTGGCTTCCGGGAGCTGGCCCTGCAGGCCATTAAAACCGTGAAATGGATCCCGGCCATCGGGGAGAACCGCATCACCGCTATGGTGTCGGAGCGTTCGGATTGGTGTATTTCCCGCCAGCGGGCTTGGGGTGTGCCCATCCCCGTCTTTTACGACGAAGAAACCGGCGAGGTTCTGCTCACCGCCGAGACCCTCGACCACATCAAGGCCATTTTTGCCCAGGAGGGATCCGACGCCTGGTGGCAGCGCCCGGTGGAAGAGCTGCTGCCGGAGCAGTACCGCCACAATGGCCGCACCTACCGCAAAGGGATGGACACCATGGACGTGTGGTTTGACTCCGGCTCTTCCTGGGCGGCAGTGGCCAAGGCGCAGGGGTTGGGCTACCCGGTGGATCTGTATTTGGAAGGCTCCGACCAACACCGAGGCTGGTTCCAATCCAGTTTGCTCACCTCCGTGGCCGTCAACGGCCATGCCCCCTACAAGGCGGTGCTCACCCATGGGTTTGTGCTGGACGAGAAAGGCCAGAAAATGAGCAAGTCCCTGGGCAATGTCATCGATCCGCTGGTGTTAATTAACGGCGGCAAAGATCCCCAGACGGATCCCGCCTACGGGGCGGATGTGCTGCGCCTGTGGGTCTCCAGTGTGGACTACTCCGGGGATGTGCCGCTGGGTAAGACCATTCTTGGGCAAATGGCGGATGTATATCGCAAAATCCGCAACACAGCTCGCTTTTTGCTGAGCAACCTCTACGACTTCAATCCAACTCAGGATGCCGTTCCTTTTGCAGCCTTGACGGAGCTAGACCGCTACATTTTGCACCGCCTGCACGAGGTGGGATCCGAGATCGGCGAATCTTTTGCCAGCTATCAGTTCTACCGCTTTTTCCAGGCGATTCAGAACTTCTGTGTGGTGGATCTCTCCAACTTTTACCTGGATATTGCCAAGGATCGCCTCTACATTAGCCATGCCCAAAGTCTACGGCGGCGCCAATGTCAAACGGTGCTCTCCCTGTTGCTGGAGAACTTGGCCAAGGCCATCGCCCCCGTTCTCTCCCACCTGGCCGAAGAGATTTGGAGCCATCTGCCCTATCCCAAGCCCACCCGTTCGGTGTTTGAGGGGGGGTGGATGAAGCTGCCGGAGCACTGGCGGGATCCCCAGTTGGCGGCCATTTGGGAGCAGCTGCGAGAGGTGCGCCAAGAGGTGAACAAGGCTCTGGAGCAAGCCCGTACCGGTCGCGTTAGCGGGACGGAGTCCTTTAAGCCCATCGGCGCTTCCACCGAGGCCAAGGTAATCCTGAAGGTAGCGGATCCCGGCCTATACGCTCTTTTGCAGGAGCGGGCTGCCGAGTTGCGCTACTTGTTCATCACCTCACAGGTGGAACTGGAGAAAACCTCAGGTCAAGGCTTGGAGGTCTCTGTTTTTCCGGCTGACGGCCAAAAGTGCGTGCGCTGCTGGAACTATTCCACCCGTGTGGGGGAATTTGCCGAACATCCAGAGCTGTGTGAGCGTTGTGTAGCCGCTCTGGCCGGGGAGTTTTGAATTCGGGACCCCGTCCCGCTGGCGGGAAGGGATCCCCCTCTTTGAATTGGCTCTTTCTCCGGACAGGTCTTGTCGGCCTTCTTCAGGCTCGAGGGGTGGAGCTGCCGGAGGGGATCCCCTCGACATGGGTGTGCAGCACTTTGCCGCACAGGGTTTTCTCCAGCCAGGGAGTCGCTGGCGATCGGGAGTGGAGGGTGGCCGCAGAAACCGTCCAGGGGTGGGTGGGATCAAACAGCACCCAGTCGCTGTGGGGGGTGAGGGTGGGCGGATCTAGGTTTAGGCAGCGGGCCGGGTACAGGCTGAGGGCAGACCACAGTTGCAGCGCCGTCAGGGATCCCGTTTCTACCAAATGGTGCCACAGCAGCGGCAGAGCCAGCTCCAGGCCCATCGCCCCCGGCGGGGCATCGGCAAAGGGCAGGGTTTTCTCTTCATGGGTGTAGGGGTGGTGATCCGTCGCGATCCCCAGGCTGCCGGAACGGATCCCGGCGATCAGAGCCTCCCGGTCGCCGGCGCTGGGAAGAGGGGGCAGAAGGCGAAGGTGGGGATCGTAGCGGTGCTCAAAGACGGCCTCTTCGGACAAGATCAGGTGCATCCAAGTGGCGCTGGCGGTAACCGGCAGTCCTTCGGCTTGGGCCTGTTGGATCAGCTCCAGGCTGCGGGCTTGGCTCAGGCGCATGATGTGCACAGGCGGAGGGGAAGGAACGCTCCTGATCACCTCCAAGAGACGGGCCAGAGCGGCAGTTTCGGCACTGGCAGGGATCCCTTTCAGCCCCAGGCGCAGCGCCCAGATCCCTTCGTAGAGGCTACCTTGCCCGGCCAAGGTGGGATCCCAGGCCCAGAGCAGCAGGGGTTTATTCTCCAGCCGCAAATACTCCAGAGCCCGCCGCACCAAAGCCAAGGAGCGCAGTGGCTGAACTTCTGCAAAACCAACTGCTCCCGCTTGCGCCAGTTCTCCCCAGGGGGTTGGAGTTTCTCCTTGGCCACCCACGCTCAGGGCAGCCCAGGGCAGCCAGCGGGGATCCCCCAATTGGCGGGGGTAGCGGTTCAAGTGCTCCGGGCGATCCAGCACCGGAAAAAAGCCGCTTCCGGGAAGGGGGGTGGGCAGAAGCCCCACCTGGGTAAAGCCTCCCGCCAAAGCCGCTGCAGCCAAAGAGGTCAGGGTTTCCCGACTGTGGGCCAGAAAGTGCTCCGCACCGCTTACGCGACCGTTGCCAACCCCCTCGCCGCTGTGGGCATACAGATCCAGCAAACCCGGCCCCACCACCCAACCTGAGCCATCGATGGTGGGGATGTCGGCAGGGATCCCTGCCGGCTCGGTGGCCCGCAGGCGACCCTCTTGCAACCACACATCGGTTACTTCATCCCGCTGACGCCAAGGATCCAACAGGCGCACTCCCTGGAGATGCACATTTTGTCCTGTTAGTCGTCCTGTTAGCTCGCGGAGAGGGGATGAGCCCATCTTTACAAAGCTCCAGCGGTGGTGCAGTCCAGGATCTGGCCGGACAGATGGGTGGTGAGGTTCAACACCTTCAAAACCGGGGCACCCTCCTTGCCTTCTGGATAGTCGATCACCGTAATGGCGCCATTCCCCTGCTTGAAGATCCAAAAGGCTTGGGGGGAAAGGTCGAACAACTGACAGATGATCGCCTTGTTGATGGCATCGTGGGCAACAACAACCGCCGTGCCCTGAGGAAACTGGGCTGCGGTGATGGCCAAAAGCTCCTGCCAAGCGGAGCGAGTGCGCTCCCACACCTGGTGAAGGTTTTCCCCATTGGGCATCTGCACACTGGCGGGATCCCGTTGCCAGCGCTCCAGCTCGCCGGGGTATTCGGCTTCGACTTCGCTTTGCAGCTTGCCCTCCCAGTCGCCGTGGCAGATCTCTTGCAAGTCGGGCATTGGGCGCAAAATGAGGTTGCTGTGGTTGCTGCAGATGGCATCGGCTGTGGCCCAAGGGCGCTTCAGGGGGCTGGAGAAGGCCAGTTGCAGAGGTTGAGTGGCCAAAAATTCTGCCACCTTGGCTGCCTGTTCCTCCCCGGTGGCATTGAGGGGGATATCCCGCTGCCCCTGAAAACGGCGCTCTCGGTTCCACTGGGTTTCTCCATGCCGCACCAGCAAGATGCGCATCCCCTGCTTGCGCTTGGGCAGGGCTTGGCCGAGGTGAGCGGTGATGTTCAGAGATTCCAGTTGTGGCGGCCCCTGCAGGCCCTCGGGAAAATTGAGAACGCTGATGGCGCAGTTATCCTGCCCAAGGCGGTGATAGTGGTGTGGCCCCAGGCCGATGGCGGTGCTGACCAGGGCGCGATTGATGCCGCTGTGGCCCACGATGAGGATATTGAGGGGCTGCCTTGGGGAGGGATCCGCTCCATGGTTCCAGGGGCCCGAAGCCGATTGCAGATGGAAAGCCAGCATTTCCCAAAACCCCTGCGCCTGCTGCCAGAGATCCCGCACCGGAAAGCGGCCCTCTAGCTCCAGGGTGTCGGGATGGTGCCGCCACAGGTGGTAATCTTCGGGGTATTTCTCCTGCACCTCGGCAAAGGTCAGCCCTTCCCAGGCCGTCAGGTCGATCTCCCGCAGTTGATCGGTAACGTGCAGAGGGATCCCTTCTCGGTCTTTCAAAAGGATGCGAGCTGTCTCGAGGGCGCGAGACAGGGGGCTGCAATAGGCGCAATCCAACGGGATCCCGGCCAGGGCCTCGGCTACACGCTGCGCCTGCACTTCTCCAGTGGGGGTGAGCCGGGAGAGATCGGAGCGGCCTTGAATGCGATTTTCCAGGTTGAAGGTGCTCTCACCATGGCGCACGATCAAGATGCGCAGGGCAGGCTGGTCGCGGTAGCGGGACGGAGTCCTTGCCATCGCTTGCATGGACTTACTCATCGCAGTAGCGGGACGGAGTCCTTAGAACACCTTCTAGAGTACCGCCACTGGGCGGCGCTCGCCTTCGTCAATTCACCGGTTGGGCTGCCGACTGAGGCGTATTTGGGCTGGTCGCCGCTTGTGATGGGGGCATCTTTGGAGAATGGCCGCGCTGCGTTTCCGCTGGCAGAGGTTTTGGTTGAATGGACGTTGGCGAAGGGGGCCGGCTTGGTGCTCCTTGCCCTTGTTGTGGTGCTGTTGGCGCAGTTTTTCCCTCCACTGCTCCCTCAGGAGAGCCCCCTGCCACCGATAGAATCCGAGAAGACAAAGTGTAGGATCCCTGAAGGCGGATCCCTCTTGCCTGGACAAGCGCTGCCATGGTTTCTCCACAATTGGCTTGGGATCCCGGATCCCTGACCGAAAGCCCCAACCCGGCCACAGCCGAGATCGACCGTCTCAGCACCTGGGAACTGGTGAAACGGATCAACGCTGAGGATCGGCGGGTGCCGGAAGCGGTGGCTGCTCAAGCGGAGCCGATTGCCCAAGCCATCGATGCCATTGCCCAGCGGATGCGTCACGGCGGGCGGCTGATCTATATCGGGGCAGGAACCTCAGGTCGCCTGGGGGTACTGGATGCGGCTGAGTGCCCACCCACTTTTGGCACTTCCCCCGCACAGGTGGTGGCTTTGATCGCCGGGGGGGAAAAAGCCCTGACCCAGGCGGTAGAGGGTGCAGAGGACGACGCAGAAGCGGCTGCCCGCGCGCTGGAGGGTCTTCACCTCCAAGCTCAAGATAGTGTGGTGGGAATTGCCGCCAGCGGTCGTACCCCCTATGTGCTGGGTGGGATCCAAGCCGCTAGGAGCATGGGGGCGCTCACGATTGGCCTGGCCTGTAACCACCCTTCCCCGCTAACCGAGCAGGTGGATATTGCCATTGCCCCTTTGGTGGGGCCGGAGGTGATCCTCGGATCCACCCGCATGAAAGCCGGCACAGCCCAAAAGCTGGTGTTGAACACGATCTCCACCGGGGTGATGATCCGCTTGGGCAAGACTTATGGCAACCTGATGGTGGATCTCCAGGCCAGCAATGCCAAGCTCAAGCAGCGGGCGGAGCGAATGGTGGCCCTAGCCTGCGATCTGGATCCCACTACGGCTGCCCAATTGCTGCAGGCTTGTGATGGAGATGTCAAAACCGCCATCCTTGTGGCCTTGCTGGGGTGCTCTGCTCAAGAGGCCCGTCAGCACTTGCAACAGGCCCAGGGCAGAATTCGCCAGGTGCTTGATTCCGTTCTGGCGCAGCGGCGGTGACAATAGTTGAATGGCTTGTCCATGAGCGTTTGCGGCTACCTCTACACGCCTTCCCATGCCCCTTTGCCGGAACAGGAGTTGGCCTGGCTCAAGTTGCGAGGGGCCGATCCCATCCTGCACGATTGGGGATCCCGAACCTATCTGGAGGAGCTGTTCCGGCGCATCACAGCCGGCTGGGTGCAGGAAGTGCTGCTCTTGCGCCTGGCGGATCTGGGGGATCGGGCGGATGAAATTCACGAGCGGCTGCTGCAACTCCAACACTCCGGGATCCGCCTCAGCTTGGTCACCGAATCCGGCCTGCAAACCCCCACCAAGGCTGCCGATTGGATCCCCCTGCTGGCCGAGATCCCCCATCAGTTGCAAAGCCGCCGCCTCTGCTGCAGCCAAGCCCAAAACCGCCTGGCGGGCAAACCTCCCCCTGGCCCTGCCCCCTTTGGCTACCGCCGCGAAGGGGAACGCTACGTGCTGGATCGCCGGCAGGCCAGCATCATCCAAGATTTTTTCCAGCACTTTCTCCTCTACGGATCCCTGCGCCGGGCGGTGCGCTTCTTGGAGGAAAAACACCACAAGCGGATTTCTGTGGCCACCGGACGCAACTGGCTGCTCAACCCGGTATACCGCGGGGATCTGGCCTATGCCGACGGCACCACCCTGCGGGACACTCACCCGGCCCTTCTCAGCCGCACGGAAGCCGCCCAGATCGATCGCTGGCTCAAACGCAACCAAGGGATCCCTCGCCGCAGCGCCAGTGCTCCCCGCGCTTTGGCCGGCCTGGTTCATTGCTGCGCTTGTGGCAGCCTTCTGCGCATTGTGCAAACCACCCCTCGCAAGGGGAAAAAGAACGGATCCCCCTACCTCTATCTGCGCTGCCAAACCTGTCGCTACAGCCTCCCCTACACCGAAGTCCTGCAGGAGGTGATCCGGCAGGTGTGCGAACAACTGCCCCAACGCGCCCAGACGCTGGATCGACAAGCCCTCACCCAAGTCCGCCAAGAGCTCCAAGCCCAAATCCAGGCCAACGCCGAGCGGCTGCGGCAATTGGAAGAGCTGCAGCAATCTGGACTAATGGACGAGGCCTCTCTGGCCCAGCGTCGCTACCAGTTGCGAGCAGAGACGGCCCGCTTGGCCCAAAAGCTGGAGCAACTCCCCCCCGCCAACCTCACCCAGACCATCCAAACCCTCTCCATCCCCCCCTTCTGGCAAGACCTCAGCGAGACCGAACGGCGTGCCTACCTGCGGGAATTCCTGCGCCGTATCGAGGTGGATTCTGCAGGAGCGGTGCGAGTTACGTTTGCCTTTGATCCCTGAGAGTGAAGGGTTCTCCCCACCTTCCCCGGAGAATTGAGACCATTCTTGATTCTTTCTCGACTCAGCCCTGCCTCAGCGACAAGCCAAGAGGACGGGATCAGCGCCATGGCATAGCTGAATCCTTCCCGATTTGGGTGAATTGTCATCTGGAATTGTTTTCTTTTGATCACTGATGAAAGTATATCTAAAACTAAAATCGGGAAAAACATCAAAAATCGACTTGAGAAGCCCTGGGAACTTTCTTAGGACCATTTGCAAGATCTGGGAACTTCTAGCTTTTTGAGGGATCCACCTTTATCCTTCGCAACAGTTCTCAGGGGGCGGGTTGGCTGCCGATAATGTCCCTTGTCTGCCCCATGGAGGAACGCGCTGTGAAATTGGCGGTTTACGGAAAAGGTGGGATCGGCAAATCCACCACCAGTTGCAACATCTCGGTGGCCTTGGCCAGGCGGGGCAAAAAGGTCTTGCAGATTGGCTGTGATCCCAAGCACGACAGCACCTTCACCCTGACCGGCTTTCTCATCCCCACCATCATCGACACCCTGGAAGCCAAGGGCTATCACCACGAAGACATCTACCCAGAAGATGTGATCTACCGCGGCTACGGCGGCGTGGACTGCGTGGAAGCGGGTGGGCCCCCGGCAGGGGCCGGCTGTGGCGGCTATGTGGTGGGGGAAACCGTCAAACTCCTGAAGGAGCTGAACGCCTTCGATGAGTACGATGTCATCCTCTTCGATGTGCTGGGGGATGTGGTGTGCGGCGGTTTTGCGGCTCCCCTCAACTACGCCGACTACTGCCTGATCGTAACCGACAACGGCTTTGATGCCCTGTTTGCCGCCAATCGGATTGCTGCCTCGGTGCGAGAAAAGGCCAAAACCCGCAAGCTGCGGTTGGCCGGGCTGATCGGCAATCGCACCAGTAAGCGGGATCTGATTGACAAATACGTCTCGGCAGTTCCCATGCCGGTTATCGAGGTGCTTCCCCTCATTGAAGATATTCGCGTCTCGCGGGTCAAGGGCAAAACCCTCTTCGAGATGGCGGAAACCGATCCCAGCCTGGAGCCTGTCTGCCAGTACTACCTGAACATCGCCGATGAGCTGCTGGCCCGTCCGGAAGGGATCGTGCCCCAACCTGCCGAGGATCGGGAGCTGTTTGCTTTGCTCTCCGACTTTTACAACACTCCAGCCCGCCAACTGGCCTTGGTGTAAGGGATCCCCTGCCGGCTTGGGCAGTGTGTCCAAAGATGAAGCCACTGTTTCGGAAAACCGTCGCAAACCTTATCAATTTGTTGTCCGATCCGCTTTCCCCCCCAAGATGGATCCTGTAGGGATCCCGCTTTGGGAAGGAAATGGCACAGGAGTTGGATATGCAAGGACAAGAGCAACCCACCGTCGTGATTACCGGAGCTTCCTCGGGTGTTGGCCTATACTCAGCTTTGGCCTTGGCCAAGCGCGGCTGGCACGTGGTGATGGCCTGTCGGGATCTGGACAAAGCCTACCGGGCGGCCCAGCAAGTGGGGATCCCCCAGGGCAGCTATACCCTGATGCAGATCGACCTAGCCAGCTTGGCCAGCGTGCGGCGGTTTGTCGAGCAGTTCCGCAACTGGGGCCGTTCCTTGGACGCCTTGGTCTGTAATGCCGCCATCTACATGCCCTTGCTCAAGCAGCCCTTGCGCAGCCCGGAAGGATATGAGCTGACCATGGCCACCAACCATCTGGGGCATTTCTTGCTCTGCCATTTGATGTTGGAGGATCTGAAACGCTCCACCTATCCAGATCGGCGGCTGGTGATCTTGGGCACGGTTACCCACAATCCCAAAGAGCTGGGGGGTAAGATCCCACCCCAACCCCACCTGGGGGATCTGCGGGGATTTGCCCAGGGCTTTAAGGATCCCATCAGCATGGCCGATGGCGGCAAATTCGATCCGGTGAAAGCCTACAAAGACAGCAAAGTCTGCAATATCCTCACCATGCGCGAGCTACACCGCCGCTTCCATGAGAGCACAGGCATCACGTTCCTCTCTCTCTATCCGGGGTGTGTAGCCACCACGGCTCTGTTCCGCCATCACTATCCCCTGTTTCAAAAACTTTTCCCCTGGTTTCAAAAAAACATCACGGGCGGATTTGTTTCTCAGGAATTGGCCGGAGAGCGGGTGGCCCAAGTGGTGGCCGATCCCGAGTTTCGTCGGTCGGGATTCTACTGGAGCTGGGGTAACCGGCAACGCAAGAATGCCAAGCCCTTTAACCAAGAAGTCTCTGACGAGGCGGCAGACGATGCCAAGGCCAAATTGCTTTGGGATCTCAGCGAAAAATTGGTGGGTGTGCCCCAGTTGGTAGCCCTCTAGTTGGCAACGTTCCCTTCTTTTATGTTTTTAGGAGACGAGCATGAATGCTGCTTTGGATAGTGCCAACGCCCTTAACTTTCAGTGCGAAACCGGCAATTACCATACCTTTTGCCCGATTAGCTGTGTAGCTTGGCTTTATCAAAAAATTGAAGACAGCTTCTTTTTGGTCATCGGCACCAAAACCTGTGGCTACTTTCTGCAAAACGCCATGGGGGTGATGATCTTTGCCGAGCCCCGCTATGCCATGGCGGAGCTGGAAGAGGGGGATATTAGCGCCAAGCTCAACGACTATGAGGAGCTGAAGCGGCTGTGCCTGCAAATTCAGCGGGATCGCAATCCCAGCGTGATTGTCTGGATCGGCACCTGCACCACCGAGATCATCAAAATGGATCTGGAGGGCCTAGCCCAGAAGCTGGAGGGGGAGATTGGGATCCCGATTGTGGTGGCCCGGGCCAATGGCCTCGACTACGCCTTTACCCAAGGGGAAGATACGGTTTTGGCCTCGATGGCTCAGCGCTGCCCAGAGCAGGTGCGGGCAGAGGAGCAGGAAACCCGCGGGGGTCTCCAGGCCCTTTTCTACGGGCTCCGCTCCGGAAAAAAGAAAGAGGAGGAAGGCTTCCACAAGCATCCCCCCTTGGTGATCTTCGGCTCGGTGCCCGATCCGGTGGTGACCCAACTCACCCTGGAGCTGAAAAAACACGGGATCCGCGTCTCCGGCTGGTTGCCGGCCAAACGCTATGGGGAGCTGCCGGCCATCGAGCCGGGCACCTACGTGGTGGGGGTGAATCCTTTCCTCAGCCGCACGGCCACCACGCTGGTACGCCGTAAAAAGGCTAAGCTCATCACCGCTCCTTTTCCCATCGGGCCGGATGGCACCCGCGCCTGGATAGAAGCCATTGCCCGCGAATTGGGGATCCCAACTCAAGGCTTGGCAGAGCGGGAAGCGGAAGTGTGGAGCCATCCCCAAGTTCGGGATTATCTGGAGCTGGTGCGGGGCAAAAGCGTTTTCTTCATGGGCGATAACCTGCTGGAGATCTCGCTGGCCCGTTTCTTGGTGCGCTGCGGCATGACGGTGCAGGAAATCGGGATCCCTTACATGGACAAACGCTACCAAGCGGCTGAGCTGGCCCTCTTGGAGCGCACCTGCGAAGAGATGGGAGTGCCCAAGCCCACCATCGTAGAAAAGCCGGATAACTACAACCAAATCCAGCGCATCAAGGCCCTGCAGCCGGATCTGGTGATCACAGGTATGGCCCACGCCAACCCCCTAGAGGCGCGCGGGATAACCACCAAGTGGTCGGTGGAGTTTACCTTCGCTCAGATCCACGGCTTCGGCAACGCCCAAGCTCTGCTGGAGCTGGTGACCCGACCGCTGCGGCGCAATGCAGCCCTCAAAGGCTTGGGTTGGGAACGGCTGGTGCGAGAAGAAGCCCCTATCTAACCTTCCGGCTCCTCATTGTCAAACAGTAGACCGTCTAGGTGATCTGGCAGTTGCTGCCGGTCGATCCAGACCATGCCCGCCAGAATAGCTTCGGCCTCGTTTTGAAAGTAGCCGTAGGCTTTGGTGCCAATCTCCGACTCGCAAGAGCCATCTTGCTGGAGCAGCCGGCAGCGAAAGATAAACCCCTTCTCTGTAGCTTGGGTGGTGATGCTCCAGTTGCGATGGATATGCTCGGCCATAGCAGGGATCCCGGCTCGCGAGGGGGTAATTGTCAACTCAGAGGGTGCTCAACACCTCTCGCGCGGCGGCTAGAGTTTTCTCCACATCGGCCTCTGTGTGGGCCAGGGAGGTGAAGCCGGCCTCAAATTGCGAGGGCGCCAGATAGACTCCCCGCTCCAACATGCCGCGATGGAAGCGGGCAAATTTCTGCAGATCGGAAGTCTTGGCCTCTTCGTAGTTGCGCACTGGGCCGGCAGTAAAAAAGAAGCCAAACATGCCGGGCAGATAGCCCCCGCACATCTCATGCCCCGTTTCCCGCGCGATCTGCAATAGCCCCGTCGCCAACTTCTCGGTAATCCGCTCCAGATACTCGTAGGTGCCCGGGCGGCGCAAAATATCCAGCGTCTGGATCCCTGCTGTCATGGCCAGGGGGTTGCCGGAAAGAGTCCCTGCCTGATACATCGGCCCCGCTGGAGCCACCATTTCCATAATTTCTCGCCGACCGCCGTAGGCCCCCACCGGCAGGCCGCCGCCGATGACCTTGCCCAGGGTCGTTAAATCGGGGATGACCCCAAACTTGGCCTGTACACCGCCATAGCTGATGCGAAAGCCGGTCATCACCTCATCAAATACCAGTAGGGCCCCGTACTTTTGGGTGAGATCCCGCAACCCTTCCAAAAAGCCCGGCTGAGGGGGAATAAAGCCGGCATTGCCCACCACCGGCTCTAGGATGACTCCGGCAATGGAGTCGGGGTGCTGTTCAAACAGGGCCTTGACTGCTTCTAGGTCGTTGTAGGGGGCAGTGAGAGTGGCGCTGGTAGCTGCCTTGGGCACCCCTGGGGAGTCCGGCAAGCCCAGCGTGGCCACCCCCGAACCGGCCTTCACCAAGAACATGTCCGCATGGCCGTGGTAGCAGCCCTCGAACTTGATCACCTTTTCCCGACCCGTGTAGGCCCGCATCAGGCGCAGCGCCGCCATGCAAGCTTCAGTGCCGGAATTGACAAAGCGCACCATCTCCACACTGGGCACCGCCTCAATGACCCGCTCCGCCAGTTCATTTTCCAGAACGCAAGGGGCGCCGAAGCTGGTGCCTTTCTCCAAAGCTCGGCGCAGAGCCTCAATGACCTCGGGGTGAGCGTGGCCAACAATCGCCGGCCCCCAACTGCCGATGTAGTCGATGTATTGGTTGCCGTCCACATCCCAGGCGTAGGCCCCTGAGACGCGGTCGAACACTACGGGATCCCCGCCCACCGACTTGAAGGCGCGCACCGGAGAACTCACTCCCCCCGGCATGAGACTTTGTGCCCGGGCAAAAATCTGTTTGGAGCGGGCGGTGTTAAACGAAGTGGAGTGGAGAGTGCTGGTCATAGAGCAGGAGCTTTCAACGCATTACCAAGGCTAGCAAGCAAGGGAGCTTTCTGGTGAGCCCTTTTACGGACCCTGAACCTACAAACCCATCCCTGCCAGTGTGTCGATCACCTGCTCCAGGATCAGGGTAAGGTTGGGATGGGAGGTCTCGAACAGGCCCAGCGCCTCTCCGATGCGATCTCTATGCCCTTGGCTCTGTTTGCTCTCGGTTCGGGATCCCAGATCGGCCAGCACCGCCTCCACTTCCTGGCGAATGGCGGCAATTTGCTGCCGCTGCTTTTCGTCCAGGCCAGGGGTTTTTTGCAGCTCAACATCCAGATCGCGCAGCAGTTGTCGCAGTTTCGATTCGGCCATTCTTAAAGAGACCTTAACAAATTGAGAACAAATTAAGTTTTGACCACCCTGCCTCGATCATACGGCCTGATGGGTTGAAGCAGGGATCTCTTTGTCCAAGGTCTGAGGGCGGGTGAGGCAACGAAGGTGAACTTTTGCAGCCGGGGATCCCAGCATTGGAGCAACTCCCATAGGATGGGCAGTAGCCTTGCTGTCTACCCCCATGTCTGAGCTGGCATTGACCCTAGTATGGGTAGCGGTTGCTGTTGCCCTTTTCATGGGAATTTTTGTCTGGGAACAAAGACGCAGCCAAGAATTGCTGCAGCGGTGGGCGGCAAAGCAGGGCTACTCCCTGTTGAGCCAGGAGGCACGGTACTGGCGGCTGGGGCCTTTTTCCGGGAGCACTTCCAAGTATCAACGGGTATTCCGTGTGCGGATACGGGATCCGTGGGGGCAAGAACGCACCGGCTGGGTGAGGTTAGGGAACTGGTGGCTGGGGCTTTTGTCGGATCAGGCTGAGGAGCGGTGGGAGTAGGCTGGGATTGAACCACAGAAGGGGAAAGCAATGAACGGGATCAGGGGTTGGAAAGGGCTGAAGGGAGTGGCGTGGCTGGGCCTGGTACTGGCGGTGGCACTGTTGGGTTGGAACATAATCGCCGGAGGTGGAGCGATGGCCAGTCCTGGTGAGGGATCCCGAATGTTGACGGTTACAGGACAGGGATCGGTCTCCGTAGAGAACTCCATTGCCCTCATTCGCTTGGGGGTAGTCATTCAAGGGGAGACGGCGCAATCGGTACAACAACAGGTGGCAGAACGCTCAGAGCGGCTGGTCAATCGCCTCAAGGAGCTGCAAGTAGGCGCTCTACAAACCACCGGCATTTCCCTCTACCCGCAATACGACTATCGGGATGGCCAACCTCGCCTAACGGGCGTACAGGGGCAAAACAGTCTGCAATTCGAGGTGCCTGTGGCCAGAGCTGGGCAAGTGCTGGACGAAGCTGTGGCCGCCGGAGCCACCCAGGTGGAATCGGTCAGTTTCCGGGCCGACGATGCCACCCTGTTGGAAGCGCGCAGCCGCGCCCTAACCCAAGCCGTGAAAGATGCCCAACGCCAAGCCCAGGATGTGCTGGGGGTCTTGAACCTGAGCATCCGTTCCGTCGAGCGCATCCAGATTCAGAGCGATGGCTACATGATCCCGCCGCCGATCCCCTTTGCCCGCGCCGACTATGCCCGTCTAGAAACGGCATCCACACCGGTGGAGGGGGGACAGCAAACCGTGCGCGCCCAAGTCACCCTCGAGATCCGTTACTGAGCCTCTGCTTTGCTGCCTCGAATAATTCACAAATGTTCACCACATAGATT
The DNA here is from genome assembly GCF_047461935.1 of Synechococcus sp. R55.4. Taxonomy (NCBI): domain Bacteria; kingdom Bacillati; phylum Cyanobacteriota; class Cyanophyceae; order Synechococcales; family Synechococcaceae; genus Synechococcus; species Synechococcus sp. R55.4. The sequence goes on from NZ_JANSIF010000002.1 coordinate 77,710, forward strand.
TCAGCTCTCCCGCCAAAAGATTCCTACTCAGGGCAAGCCTTGGGCAGCAACAGACAGCGGCTCTGGACGAGCGAAGTCTCAGTGATTCAAGAGTGATTCAATCCATCTAACCAACTCGGCAAAGTGGAAGCGGCTGCTGTTCGCTACCGCATCAGAATAACGATGGAGATACCACATTCATTAGAATAGCGATGGAAAGTTGCGGGTAGTTTGCTTTCCCGGATTTTCTCGCCATCCTGCCTCAGTTTGTCTATGGATCCCAGACCGGAGAGCGCTAGTGCAGCTCCTGCGCCTGAGAAGGCGAAACTCGGCTCTGGCAGAAGCCAAGACGGCAGTCTGCAAGCCCGTGTACTGATCGTGGATGATAGCTACATGGTGGCAGAGATGCTGTCCAACTTTTTGGGCAAGCAGGGCTGCAGTATTTCTTATGCTTTGGATGGCCTCTCCGCGCTGGAGCAAATTCGCCGCCAACCCCCAGATCTGATCATTGCCGATTGGGTCATGCCCTCTCTGAACGGCCTAGACCTGTGCCGTCAACTGCGGCAACTGCCGGAATATGCTTGGGTGTACTACATCATCATGACTGCCCGCGAGGGCAACGATAGCATGGAGCGGGCTTTGGAGGCAGGTGCCGATGAGTTTCTCTCCAAACCCTTTCAGGCTGCAGAGCTGCTGACGCGGGTGCGGGCAGGGCTGCGCATTGTAGAAAGTCGCCGCCAGCAATATCTGCTCAAAACTGGGCAAAAATCTCCTCCCTCTCCCCCCAAGTCGATTGGTTTGGAGGTGGGTAACCGTCAGGATTTGGTGGCTCGTTTGCCGCTGCGGGTGGCCCAGGCCCGTGCCCAATCGGAACCCCTCAGCTTGTTTGTGCTGCGCTTGGCCAACCTCGGTTCTCTGGCACAAGGGCTGGATGCTGACGGTCGGGCTGATCTGCTCAAACTGTTTAGGGAGCGTTTGGCCAATAACCTGCGCGATGGAGACGACCTGTTTTGCTACGACGAGGGGCAGTTTATCATTCTGCTCTCCGGGAGCACCTTGGCTGCTGCGCAAATGGCTGCCGAACGCTGCTGTCAGCGGATGATTCAGGATCCCTTTGTGGTGAATGGGCGGGCGCTGCCGGTGCAGCTCCAGTTTGGAGCGGCCAGCCTCATGGACAGCGATGATCCCAAGGGGGTGGCTCTGTTGCGTCGGGCTGCCCAGGCTATGCGAGATAGCAGGAATGTGCACAGCTCGGTGGTGACTGCTCCCCATCCCATCCCAGTTTCCGACCGCGTCAGCGGAACGGAGTCCTCAGAGCTGCTGAAACGCCTGCAGCGTCTGGAAAAAGAAAACGCCGAACTGCGCCGAGAGCTGGAGACTCGCCTCAGGCAGATTGAGGATCTCCGCCAACACCATCAAGAGCTCAGCCAAAAAATGCAGGCTTCTGCACCGGAACTGTCCACAGCGGGATCCCTGGCCCATAGACCCTTGCGCTTGCGGCGGCGAAAACTCCGGCAGCTTTGTCTGAAGCGTCAACTGAGCCGTAGAAGACCGCGCCTGGCTTTGGGACGGCTGAGCAGGTAGCGATGGGCTGAGCGAACGGGAGAGACGGAAGGGAGGTGCAAAAGGCTATGATGGGCATTCTTCAGGGTCAAGTGGCCGGATCTGGGATCTGGAGACCAGCAGGAAGATGGTTCCTAAACAACATTGAGCTAGTCTTGACAGCGGTGGGAATAGGGGTGATTCTGCTAAGTGGTTTTGTGGCCAGCCGCAGCGCTTTTTCGCTAGAAACGGCAACGGCGGTCAGCGCCACTTTGGTGGGGGTTATCCACGGGATCCTCTTTTGGCTGTTGCGACGGCGGCAGAGACAGGTGAGGCGGGAGGCAATCGGGCAAATTCGGGAAATGCTGGAAGATTTGGGCAAAAACCGCCTGCAAACCATCAAGATGAGCTTGTACATGGTGCAGGCGCGTCAACCGGAACAGGAAGAGCGAACCCGACAAAGCTTTGACCGCGTTTACCAGATCCTGGCGGAGATGAGCACCTTGATCGACCACATTTCGGAAGAATCTCTGGCCGGCTGGCGCCATCGCTACCGGCAGACTCTGCAGCGGGTTGAGTCGGAGTCTCAGTAGTCTTTAAAGTGACTTCAGGGATCCCTTGAGGAGTTGGCTGAGCCGGTGGACGGTCGGATTTCGGGAAGCACCCAATTGCTCGGTCTAATCGGGGATCCGGTGGCCCACAGCTTATCCCCAGCCATGCACAATGCTGCTTTGGCAGCTATGGGGGAAAACTATTGCTATGTGCCGTTTCCGGTGGCTCCAAAACACTTGGCGGCGGCGGTGGCAGGGCTAGCGGCCATTGGGGTGCGGGGGTTTAATGTGACGATTCCTCACAAACAGGCCATTCTCCCTTTGCTCGATCAGATTGAATCGCGGGCAGCAGCGGTGGGGGCGGTGAATACGGTTTACCCCTTGCCAGAGGGCGGGTGGGCGGGCACCAATACCGATATCGATGGCTTTGTGCAGCCTTTGCTGGGTCTGGAAAAAGGGATCCCTACTCTCATTCTGGGATCCGGGGGGGCAGCGCGGGCGGCCATCCAAGGCTGTTTGGAGTTGGGGCTGGGGCCGGTGCGGGTGGCGGGGCGATCCCCCAACTCATTGCTGGCCTTGCAACAGACCTGGCCTCAGGTGGAGACGGTGAACTGGGCGGAGTTGAATTGCTACCTGTCTCAGACGCGGCTTTTGGTCAACACCACCCCCGTGGGCATGCACAAGCCGGGATCCCCCGCCGGTCAAGGGCTTTCCCCCCTGAGCCGAGAGCAACTGTGCCTGCTGTCTCCGGGTGCCATCGTCTACGACCTGATCTATGTGCCGGATCCCACTCCTCTGCTGCGGATGGCCGCCGAGTTGGGCTATACCCCCATCAGTGGGCTGGAGATGCTGGTTCACCAGGGGGCCAAGGCCCTGTCGCTTTGGCTGGGAGGCAAGCCTGTGCCAGTAGAGGTGATGCGGCAGGCAGCTCAACACCAGTTGGCCCAGGTTTAGGGTCACTCCAGGCCAGTTGGAAGCCCTCTCTCAAGGTGTAATGAGATAACAACAACTACCGGGCTAGCAATCCAAGGTTGTTTCCCGCTCCCAGGGCGTGATCTGACGGTTGTATTCCTGCCACTGTTGGCGTTTGAGCTTGAGGTAGGCATTCACAAAGGGATCCCCCAGCCTGCTACGGAACAGGGTACTTTGGTCTAAGTGGTTGAGGGCTTCGACCAAAGAGCCGGGCAACGTTTGGGCATTGGGGAGGGGATCCGTGTAGGTGTTGTTGTCGCAGCGGGGGCCAGGATCCCGTTGGTGTTGGATCCCGTCCAGGCCGGCGGCAATGAGACCGGCAGCCAAAAGGTAGGGATTGGCGGCAGCATCGGCCAAACGCAGTTCAAACCGCCCGGCATCCGGGATCCGAATGGCGTGGGTGCGATTATTGCCGCTGTAGCTGATCGTATTGGGAGACCAGGTGGCCCCAGAGAGCGTGACGGGGGCATTGAGGCGGCGATAAGAATTGACCGTCGGGTTGGTGAGGGCACACAAAGCAGGTGCATGGTGTAGCACCCCGCCGATGAAGTGATAGGCCAGTTGAGAAAGCCCCAATTCCCCTTGGGGATCGGCGAATAGGTTTTGCTCCCCCTGCCAAAGAGAAATATGGGTGTGGCAGCCGTTGCCCGTCAGATGGGCAAAGGGTTTGGGCATGAAGGTAGCTCGATAGCCATGCTTTTCGGCAATGCTTTTCACCATGTATTTGAAAAAGGCGTGGCGATCAGCCGTAACTAGGGCATCGTCAAACCGCCAGTTCATCTCAAACTGGCCGTTGGCATCCTCGTGATCGTTTTGATAGGGATCCCAGCCCAGCTTCTGCATGCCATCGCAGATGTCCCGGATCACCGAAAAACGCCGCATCAAACTTTGCTGGTCATAGCAGGGCTTGGCCTGCTGGTCGCGCTCATCGGAAATGGCCCACTCTTCGGGCGACAGAAGCATGAACTCGCATTCGATCCCCGTCTTGACTTGAAAGCCCATAGCTTCTGCTTGGGACAACACCTTCTTCAATACCCAGCGGGGGGTTTGTGGCAAGGGATCCCCGTTGACCTGAATTAGATCGGCAGGCATCCAGGCCACTTCCGGCTGCCAGGGCAGTTGAAACAAGCGCTCGCGCTCCGGCTGGGCAAACACATCGGGGTCTGCAGGCGTCAAGTCCAACCAGGCAGCAAACCCGGCAAATCCAGCCTGACCCTCTGCCATGAAGTCGATAGCTGAGGCAGGCACCAGCTTGGCCCGTTGGATCCCAAGCAGGTCGGTAAAAGAGAGCAGAAAGTAGTTGATCCCTTGGGCGCGGGCAATTTCAGAAAGCGGCTGTGTCATGTACCCAAGCTAGGTCTTGGCCTCAGGTAGAGGTGTGTCTTTCCGCACAAAAATAGATCTTTATCAAAAGAAACGGCCAGGAAGACAAACACCGCCATTTGTATTCGCCCAGGGTTGCGCAGCAATGGGAAAATTCTCCCCTGGCCAACAATTACCCGTTGATGTTCCTTCCCGCTTTTGAGTCAGCCCAGATGGTTGCCAAGGCGGGGTGGAAGTTGAATGCCAAGAGGGCCAGCAAGCCATCGTTTCGAGCAGTACCTCTGGGCATGAAGGCCGGGGCGTCTGCGCCGTGGCTCCCTCAGTGAATTAGGATGGGAAAGCGTGGTTTTGCCGTGTCGGCCCGCTTGTTCTTCTCTTGGGTAGATCTGGAGCAGCGTAGATGGCAGTTTACGAGGGCAATTTTGTTCAGACGGAGGATCTGCGTCTGGCCATTGTCATCGGTCGGTTTAACGACCTAATCACCGGCAAATTGTTAGAGGGGTGCCAGGACGCGCTGAAGCGGCATGGTGTGGATGTCGGCCCGGAGAGCAAGCAGGTGGACTACTACTGGGTGCCCGGCAGTTTTGAGGTGCCTTTGCTGGCCCACCAACTGGCCCAATCTCGCCGTTATGACGCCATCATCTGCCTGGGGGCAGTGATTCGCGGGCAAACTCCCCACTTCGACTATGTGGCGGCGGAGGTCTCCAAAGGCATTGCGGCGGCAGGATTTCGTACCGGAGTGCCGGTTATTTTCGGGATCATCACCGCCGATACCCTGCAGCAGGCTCTGGAGCGGGCCGGGGTCAAGAGCAACAAAGGTTGGGAATACGCCATGAGTGCCCTGGAGATGGCTACTCTGATGCGCCAAGTTGCCCCCGTGCTCCAAGGCAGCTACAGCCACAGCGGCAACGGGGCCGGATCCCGTCCGTCTCTGCCCGGTGGAGCGGAAGCCCTGCAGTCTACCCTGGACAGCGCTGCCTATTGAGGGCGGGTGAGCCGAGTCAGCACTTCGTTGGAGCGCTGCACAAAGGCCCGCACGGCTGCCGGGTCAAAGCTTTTCTGGGTAATCAAAGCCAAATCGTAGATGTGATTGCAGATGAGGTGAACCAAGTCGGGATCCCGCCCCCGATCGGCAAGAGACTGCAGGTTTTGGATAAGGGGATGGGCCGTGTTCAGAACCAGCGTGTGCTCTTCCAGAAACTCCAGCGGCTTCTGCTGGATGACGGCGTTGAGCTCCTGTAGGCGCCGCAGCGTCTCCGGCAGCAAGATCATGGCCGGAACCGACTCTGATTTAAGAGCTTCTGCTTGGATCTGCAACTTGTCTTTGCCCAGGGCTTGTCGGAAGAGATCGATCAACTTTTGGCTGCGGGTTTTTTGCGTTACCGGGTCAACAATTTCGGCGGCTTTGTCTTTATCCACCAGCGTTTCATCCAGCTCAGAGTCCACCCGCTTAAATTGGATCCCTTCTTCTTTGTATTCCCGCTCCAAAAAGCTGCTGAAGTGGCTGTCGATCCAGCTATCCAGCATGATCACTTCCAGTCCTTGAGAGCGGTGGAGATCGATGTAGGCACTCTGGGCAGCCTCATCGGTGGCGTAGTAAACTCGCTTGTTTTGCTTGTCGCGGGTGCGCTCCAGGTACGCTTTCAGGGTCACATATTCGGGTTTGTCAGCAGGGGATCCGGCCACTCGGAAAATGAGAATATCCTTAATCTGGGCAAAGAACTTGTCGTTGTTCATCGCCCCAAACTTCATAAAGAGGCTGATGTCGGGCCAGACCTTGACGTATTTTTCGTAATCTTCCCTGTACAGTTCATTGAGACGATCCGCCACCTTTTTGGCAACGTGATCCCCAATGCGCCTTACGGTGCGGTCATTTTGTAAGAAGCTGCGGGAGACGTTGAGAGGAATATCCGGGCTGTCGATGGCCCCCCGCAGAGGCAGGAGAAACTTGGGGATGACTTCCTCACAGTTATCTTGGACAAAGACTTGGTTGCAGAACAGCTTGACTTGACCCTTGGTGGGATCAATATCCGGGCGCAACTTGGGGAAATAGAGGATCCCTTGCACGATGAAGGGATAGTCGGTGTTGATGTGCACCCAGAAATGGGGATCCTCTTGGAAGGGGTAGAGGTAGCGATAAAACTCTAGGTAATCCTCATCTTTGAGTTCGGAAGGTGAGGTTCTCCACAGGGGCTTTTGCTTGTTGATCACTTCCCCGTTTAACTTGATGGGAACGGGGATGAAATCGCAGTATTTACGAACCAATTCCCGAATGCGGCTTGGCTCCAGGTATTCTTCGTTTTCGGGGGTGATGTAAAGGGTAACGGTGGTGCCGATGCTGGAGCGCTCAGAATCGGAGAGGGTAAAAGTAGTGGTGCCGTCACAAGCCCACTTCACCGGCGTGCTGCCGGGCCGATAGGAGAGGGTGTCGATCTCCACCCGCTGCGACACCATAAAAGAGGAGTAGAATCCTAGACCAAAGTGGCCAATGATTGCTTGCTCTGCGTCTTTGCCCTTGTACTTTTGAATGAACTCTTCAGCGCTGGAAAAAGCCACCTGGTTGATGTATTTTTTCACTTCCTCGGCAGTCATGCCAATGCCGTTATCGGCCACCGCTAAGGTCTTGGCCTCCTTGTTGAGGGCAATCGTAATCTCCGGCTCTGGGAGATCTGCCACTTCGCCGGCAAGGCTGGCCATCTTCAGCTTGGTGATGGCATCAGCAGCATTGGAGATCAGCTCCCGCAAGAAGATCTCTCGATCCGAGTAGAGAGACTGCTTGATGATGGGAAAGATGTTCTCGGTGTGGATGGTGATGGATCCCTGTTCCAGCACGGTCATAGGTGGCTCAGCACTCAAACAAGCTCAGTGCTAATCTACAGAGACCGAAAAGTCCCCGACAAGCAGGCTCTTTTTCGGAAATCCGCACTCGCAACCGAACCAGCTCTCTAGAGCTGAGCTGCTCCGGGCGGAGCTTGGGTTTGGCCGTTGGCGTCAGCGGCGCGGAGTGCTTCATCCAAAGCCAACTGTTGAGCCCAATCTTGGCCGACTCGAATGGTGACATCGGAGTTGAGAACGCCAGTAGATTCTACCCGCACTTCTCCCAGGCCAATGGCGGCGCGGATCTGTTTAGCCCCCTCCCGATCCCCGCTCTGGGCGAGGATCTCCGTTTGCTGCAGCACCTGGGTGCTGTCTTCCACAGCAAAAGCATGGACGTATCCTTGCCTCACCAATTCTTGCACCATACGGCGGGCCATCCCCGGCTCTCCGGTTGCGTTTTGCACGGCTATGCGCAGGCGGTGTGGAGGAATGCGGGCTACCTCTGCCTCCAGGCCAAAGTGGGAGACGGCCACCCGTCGGATCCCGGCTGGATCCGGCAGCCAGTAGCTGGTGGAGAATTCTCCCGGCTGGCTGAAGCGGCCCGGCAGCAGCACCAGGTCGATGCGATCGCCCCCAGAGGTGAGGACAAACTTGGCCAAGCTCAGAACCTCTTCCCAGGTGAGGTTGGTATCGAGGTTGGTGCGGATAACCTGCAAAATCTTTGGGATCCGCGGCCAGACAGCAGGGGAGAGCAGTTCCCGGCTCAAGGCCCGCAGCAATTCCTGTTGCCGTTGCACCCGACCGATATCCCCCAATCCCAGGTGATCGCGGCGAAAGCGGGCAAAGTGGTGGGCTTGTTCTCCGTTGAGGCGTTGCCAGCCGGGTTCCAGGTGGATGAACAACTGCTGGGTGTGATCCACGTATTGCATCGGTTCCGGCACGTAGATTTCCACGCCGCCCACCGCATCGATCAGCTCTTCCAGAGCATCGGTATTGAGGCGAATGTAGCGGTCAATCGGGATCCCACCCATCAAGTGGCTGACCACCTGGGCCGCCAGCGCCGGGCCCCCTGCCAAGTTGGCAGCATTGATCTTGGCCACACCAAAGCCAGGCAAGCGCACACGAGTGTCGCGGGGGATGGACAAAACGGTAATCCGCCGCGCCTGGGGATCAAAGCGGGCCAAGAGAATGGTGTCGGTGCGGGTGTTGAGGCGATCCCGTTCTGTGACCAGGCTGGGATCCGGGTTGTCCGTGCCGAGAATGAGGATATGCAACGAGCGATCCAGAGCCGCAGCCCGTAAGGCATCAGGACGGAAGGCTTCTTGTTCTGCAGGAGTGAGGGAAGTTGGGATCACCTGACGGGGCAACATCACGGCCAGGAGGGCACCGGCAGAACCCGCCAACACAGCCGTGAACCCCAACAACAGCCAGAGGATCCCCTGACGAATAGCCTGCTGACGAGCTGCGCGGACACGGTCAGGACGGGGGGGATAGTGGAAGGAGGGCATCAGGTCAGACCAGGTCTCGCGAGCGCGTACAGGAAAGGGTGTACTGTCTGGGTGGTGTTGCCAGCCCCACCAATTCAAGGCCATGTTATCCCATCCTCAGTTTTCAGAGTTGCCTGGATCCAACTTCAGCGAGGTAGCAGTCGCCACAGGGGGATCCCTGCAGCCGTTGTTGGGGAAGTCGGAGGCGCACCTTTGGCTGCAGACAGTCCCCCCGTTGGAGAAGTTGCTCCCCCAGCTCGACTTTCTTTCTCCTGAGGAACGTCGGCGGGCAGAGCGTTTACAACTGCCGGCGGATCGGTGCCGCTTTCTGGCCGGTCGTCTTGGGTTGCGGAGCTTGCTCAGCCGCTACAGCGGCATTCCACCCCAGGCGATCCCCCTCGACCACAGTTCTACCGGCAAACCCTACTGGCGGGATCCACCCCTGCCGCTGCAGTTTAACCTCAGCCACTCCCACGAGCGCGTCCTGATCGGCCTGAGATGGCAATACCGCATTGGAGTGGATCTGGAATGGGTTCGACCTGTGCTCCGCTGGCAGCGCATCGCCCAACGCTATTTTTCGGCTGCTGAGCAAGTCCGTTTGGCCAACTGTCCAGCTCCAGAGCGAGATGCCCTCTTCTTCCAAATGTGGACACAAAAAGAGGCACTCCTGAAGGGAACGGGCAGAGGTCTGGCCGGCTCTGCAGCTTTGGGCGAGGACTCCCGCTGGGTGACCTTACCGCTTCAGGTTGCCGGTGGCTACGTCGCTGCGGTAGCCCTTGAAATGAGGGGCGAAATACCCGAAGACGGAGGGGAAGCCCTAACTGTGCGGCTCTACACGGATGTAGAGGGCTAGACAGCCGCAGCGGCAAAATCTCTCCACCCACCGCTCGAGCTGCTATCTTGAGTTTCCAAGCTACTCCCCTCAGCGGGAGAGAGTTTTTGATTCCATGGTGTTGCCATGTTAAGCAGGTTCTGTCGTTTCCTGGTGTTGGGAATTTGGCTATCGGTTCTCATGATTGGGATCCCGCATCCGGTATGGGCGCGGGATCTCTCCAGACAAACGCCGCAGGAGAAGGTTATTGAGTTGGGTACTGCCGACAATCAGTTGGTGTTTGCGCCCAAGGAACTGTCTTTTCACAACGGCAGCCTCTACCGTCTTCGCCTGAGCAACCCCAGCCAATTGAAACATTATTTCAGCGCCAAAGATTTTGCCGATGCCGTTTGGACCCGTAAGTTGGAAGTGGCCGGTGTGGAAATCAAGGGCCAGATCCGAGAATTGGAACTGAAGCCAGGCGCTTCGGTGGAGTGGCAATTTATTCCCCTGAAATCTGGAGTCTACGCTTTGGTTTGCACCATTCCCGGCCATGCAGAAGCAGGTATGGTGGGGCAGATTACCATCGGCGATTGAGATCCTCTTCCTGGGCTACCCGGCCAAAAGGGGATAGAAAAGAGAAAGACGCTGCCAGGCCAATCCATGAAAAACCCGCTCACGCCCAAAGCCCTTCGCGCCACCGACGCGAACGCGGAACACTGGACTCGGCGACGCCAGGCAGCTTCCCCTCGAAAGAGCAGGCCCCCCCTTTCGGAGCGGATTGCCGGCTATGCCCTCGCGCTTCTCTCCCTCACTGCCGTCCACGGGATCCGCTACTACAACGAACCACAACTGACCGTCGGCAGCCGCTCCCCGCAGACGTTTCTCGCCCCTGCTGCGGCGGAGATTGAAGATGTGGAGGCTACCCAGGCCCGACAAGCTGAGGCGCGACGGCGGGTGGTTCAGGCCCTCAAAATCAACAGCACCGCCAACGACAGCATGCGGCAAAACCTGGAGGGTCTCCTGGCTGAGGTGGAGGCCATCCGCCAAGAGGCAGGGCCTCTGCCCTATGTTTCTGTCCAGTTGCTGTCTCTGCCAACGCAGATCTACCTGCGCCAGCTTTCCCCGGAGGAGTGGGAACCCTTCCAGGCTCGCGCCCGACAAGAGGCCATCCGCGGAGCCACCCCATCTCCTTCAGAAGAGCCCTCTTCTGGGCGACCGGAGCAGCTGGAGCAGCGGGCCAAGCAGGAGCTTGTTGAGGTTTGGCAGCGGGCTTGGTTGGATGGATCGGCCACCCAGATGGCGGGGACGGATCCCTATACTCAGCTAATTGCCCAGGTGGAAGCGGCGCAACGGCGCTATCAAGCGGCTTTGCCGGCTCTGGAGCAGCTCACCCCCCCTGTTCCGGCCACAGTTCTCAATTTGGCAGATGCGGATTGGCAGCATTTGCAAACCTTGAGCCGGCGGGTCTTGGAGCGCCTGCAGAAGATAGGGATTGTGGATGGCCTGCCCCGCGAAGTTCGCGCCGAAGGGATCCAAGCCCAACTGGACGATTTGATGTTTCCGGGCAATGCTGCCCAACGACAGGAGTTGCAAGGGCTGGTCTATCAGTGGCTGCAGCAGGTGCTCATTCCCAATGTGGAGGTGGATCCCCAGCGCACCGAGCAGCGCATTCGCGCCGAGCTGGAAAAAGTCGAGCCGGTTCTGATCTCGGTTGCCGAGAACCAGGTGATCGTGCGAGCAGATCAGGTCATCACTCCCGAAATTTTTCTCATCTTGGATCACTTTGGGCTTACCCAGCGCGGGATCAACATCTGGGGCTTGGTGGGAGTGGCCGGCGTGATGGGCATGGGCCTGGCTGTCTTTGTGCCTCTGCAACAACGCTTGAGGCCGGGATTGCGCCGCCGGGATCGAGTGTTGATCCTCATGGTTTCCCTGACCGCTCCCCTGTTGGCGGCCTTGTTCAAGCTGGAGTTCAGCTCCTTGCCGGCGGTGGGGCTGTTGCTGGGCAGTTTTTACGGGGCAGGGCTGGGCCTGGTGGTGGTGGTGGGCCAGGCGTTGTTTTTGCCCTTGGTCTCCTCTGCCAACCTGCTCACCGTCGTGCCCTTGTTGTCCGGCAGTGTGGTGGCCTCTGCCTTGGCCGGGCGTTCCCGCTCCCGAGAAGAGCTGGCCTTGCTGGGGGGAGGAGCGGCAGCGGTGCAGATGCTGGCCTACGGGGCGGTTAGCTTGGCCGCCACCGGCGGCATCGACCTGTTGGCTATGGCTTTGGCGGGGGGAACCAGCCTGGGGTGGAGCATTGTTGCCCTGGGAGCCAGCCCCTACCTGGAGCGCCTATTTGACTTAGCCACCCCCATTCGTCTGATCGAGTTGAGCAATCCCAATCGCACCCTGTTGCGGCGACTGGCTGCAGAGGCCCCCGGCACCTTTCAGCACACTCTGTTTGTGGCCACTTTGGCAGAACGGGCTGCCCAAAAGCTGAACCTCAACGTGGAGCTGGTGCGCACCGGCACCCTCTACCATGACATCGGCAAGATGTTGCAGGCCCGCTACTTCATCGAGAACCAGATGGGCAGCCTCAACCCCCACGCCCAACTGGACGATCCCTATCGCAGCGCTCAGATCATCAAGGCCCACGTCAGCGATGGCCTGCGCCTGGCCAAGCAATACAACCTGCCTACCGCCGTCCAGGCGTTTATCCCTGAGCACCAGGGCACAATTCTGATTGCCTACTTTTACCATCAAGCCCAGATGAAAGCCGGGGATCAGCCGGTGCCCGAAGAACCGTTCCGCTACGATGGCCCGATCCCCCAGAGCAAGGAGACGGGGGTGGTGATGATGGCCGATGCCTGTGAAGCCGCCCTGCGCAGTATGACCTTGAGCGATGGCTTCGGCCCCGATGTGGTCGAGCGGGCAAAGGCTGTTGTCCGCAAAATTGCCCAGGCCCGCTGGCAAGATGGCCAGTTGGTTGACAGTGGGCTGACGCTGGAGGATTTGGAGGTGGTGGCGGACGCTTTTGTGGAGGTCTGGCGGGAATCCAACCACGAGCGCATTCCTTATCCCAGTTTCACCCCTGCCCCCTCGCTGCCTGAGACTCCTTCTGCTCAGGCCCAGATCCCGGTGTTGATGAGCCCCTCTACGGGATCCCCTTAGCCAGGTGACCTCTCCCGTTCGCGTCAGTGAGACGGAGTCCTCAGAAGCTAAGTAGGTGGAGAAAGGTCTAGCCCTGCGGCTCATCGATCAGTACGATAGGGGATCGTTCTGTGGATCCAATGTGAACCAAGGCAGTCCTGGGATCTGCAGCCCTGGGCTGAGAGTCTTTGTTTCATTGTTTTTGGATGGCCTGCTGTTCGCGTCAGCGGGACTGAGTCTTTATGCCTTATGCAGCTCCTGCTTCATCCACCCATCCCCCTGTAGTCCCTCTTCAGATCCCGCCTTTGTCTTGCCCCAGCCCTGTGCAACTTTCGCTGGTCATTCCCACCTACAACGAAGCCTCTAGCATTGGCAGCTTGGTCAGACAATTGTGCGCCCACCTCGACACGATTCTACCGGGGGCCTATGAGCTGATTGTGGTGGATGACAACAGCCCGGATCACACCGCCAAGTTGGCCCAGGAGCTGCAGGAGGAGTTTCCCCAACTCAGCGTTATCTGCCGGCAGCGGGAACGGGGCCTGGCTACAGCAGTGGTGCGAGGATGGCAGGCTGCCTGCGGAGAGGTGCTGGGGGTTATGGATGGGGATTTGCAGCATCCGCCGGAGATCATCCTCAAATTGTGGCTGCTCATCCAGAAGGGGGCAGATCTGGCGGTGGGCAGCCGCTATGCGGAGTCGGGGGGGGTGAGCCACTGGAGCTTGGGCCGACGCATCGTCTCCCGTGGGGCCCAATGGATCGGGTTGGCTCTGCTGCCAGGGATCTTCAGCCGTGTTTCCGATCCGTTGAGCGGACTGTTCCTGGTCAGACGCCAAGCCATTGCCGGGATCCCGCTCAACCCCAAGGGTTACAAGCTGCTGATCGAGGTGCTGGCGCGGGGCCGGGTGAAAACCATTGCTGAAGTCGGCTACATCTTTCAGGAGCGCCAAAACGGGGAGAGCAAAATCCAACTGCAAACTTGTCTCCAATATCTCCACCACCTGATGGTGCTGCGCTTTTCGCTAGGGCAGGTGGGATCCTTTTTGCGCTTCAGCACGGTTGGCCTATCCGGCACCTTGGTGGACATGGCTTTGCTCTATGTTTTGCACGATCCCACCAACTTAGGATGGGATCTCATAACCAGTAAGCTGGTTGCTTCGGAGGTGGCCATTCTCAATAACTTCCTCTGGAACGACCTGTGGACTTTTCGCCATGTGACCCGCTTGCAGCCGGGGCTCTTGAATCGCCTGAAGCGGTTGGCGAAGTTTAACGTTATCTGCTTAATTGGCTTGGTTCTCAACACTTCACTGGTGACCTTGCTGAGCGAGCGCTTGGGCATTCATTATTTGTTGGCCAACTTAATTGCCATCGGTATTGTTGTATTCTGGAACTTCTACCTCAACTCCAAGCTGAGCTGGAGGAGTGCAGAGGTTAAGTCGGACTCTGTGGGTGGCCAGTCTTGAGTATGGCTTTTTCCAGGAAGAGCCAATCCGGAGGTATGGGCATTTCGCTCATTTCCTCACGGTCTGGGCCCCCTTTGGCATCCACCTTCGCCCCTTGTTCCTATGGCTGCGCTAAGTAGAGTTAGGGCGGATCCCCTCTAGGGCGATGATCTCCTGGATCACCGAGCGAACAACGGGAGCAGCCGTCGTCGAGCCGAAGGCATCTTCCCCCTGGGGCTCGTCGATCACCGCCAAGATCACGTAATTGGGGCGAATGGCCGGGAAATAGCCCACAAAACTGGTGATGCGCTTGCCGGGCAAATAGCCCCCCCGTGGCCCGGCTTTCTGGGCAGTGCCGGTTTTGCCGCCGATCTCATACCCCTCGATCTTGGCCGATTGCCCCGTGCCAAAGTCCACCACATCCCGCATTTGGATACGCACTGCCAGCGTGGCTTGCTCGGATAGTACCCGCACCGGCTGCGGCTGCGGGGATCCCCAAACCAAAGTATCCGTATCCTTCTCCACCAAGCCTCGCACCACATGGGGCTGCACTTTCAGTCCGCCGTTGGCAATGATGCAGTGCATGGCAGCCAACTGTAGAGGGGTAAGGGCCAGCCCCTGGCCGAAAGCGACAGTGGCCCGCTCCACCGGCACCGTAACAAACTGTCGCAGCGGTTTCAAACGGCTGGCCGGCTCAAAGGGCAAATCCACGCCACTGCGCTCGTTGAACCCCAGCCGCACCAAGGCATTGTAGTACTGGCGGGGATCCAGCTTGCGCATCAGGTGTACCATACCCACATTGCTGGATTGCCGCAGGATATCCGTGACGCTCATCCAGCCATGGGCCCCTCGCTGGTGGTAGTCGTAATTTTGAATGGGCCACTGACCGATGAGAATCCGACCCTCGTCATAGACCCGTTCATCTGCTGTAAAGGCTCCAGCATCCAACCCAATGGCAATGTTGATGGGCTTGAAGGTGGATCCCGGCTCATACAAATCCGTTACGGCCCAGTTGCGAAAAAGACCGGGGTCATACTCGAAGTAGCGGTTGGGATCGTAGGTGGGCTCGCTCACCAGCGCCAGGATTTCCCCTGTCTGTGGCTGGAGGACAATCACCGTGCCCCGCAGGGCTCGAAACCGCTCCAGTTGCACTTTCAGGGCAGCGCGGGCAGCTCTTTGCAGGCGCATATCTAGGGTAAGTTGCAGCACCGTCTCGCGGGATTGCAGCAGCCCTTCCGGCACCTCGGCAGCCAACAGTCGTCCGTAGCCATCGCGAGGAATGGTAACAGGCTGAACAGTACGCTCCAGCAGCTCTTGCCGGGAATATTCGACTCCCGCTTGGCCCTGATGATCCAGATCCACATAGCCCACCACCTCGGCGGCCATCTCTTTTTGGGGGTAAATGCGTTGCCGCTCGCTCACCAGCTCCAGGCCATCCAGATGCAGAGCCTGAATTTGATCTGCCACCTCCTGGGATACCCAGCGCTCCACCCGCACTGCCTGATTGGCCGATAGCCGCTGCGCCAGTTGCTCTACTGGACGCCGCAACAGGGGAGCAAGAGCGGTGGCAATTTCCTCTGGAGTGCGTTTGCCAAAGAGGCGGGGATGAGCCCAGAGAGTATAGACGGGGCGATCTACGGCCAGCAATTCTGCCTGCTGCTTGGCAATAGAATGACGATCCACAATTGAGCGACGAGGAATGAAAGGTCTTAGCTGGGCTCGCTGCTGGGCTTCGGCTCGCTGCTGCAACAGGGGTGCCTGTTGATGTTGCAAATAAACCAGACGTGCTCCTGTTACAAATACGGCGATGATTAAAGCCAGTCCGGTCATGCCGGCGCGAAAGTCAAGCTGGCGGGCCGTCGGGATCCGCTCCCCCAAGAGCCATCCCAGCGCTGTTCCCCACTGCCTAGAGCTTCGCGGTGAAGGGATCCAAGAACCTCTGCGTCGGCGCCGTTGAGCAAGTTGCCGGCCATTTTGCCTTGTCTCCAGAGATTTCGGCACAGGCCGCCCTACCCTAGCCCTAGGTCTGCCTTCCATTGCAATCCTCACATGAGCACCACCGCTAGTTTGGCGCTCATCCCTCTGTTATGCCACCCCACAGCTTTTGGAAGAGACCTTGGGATCCCGAAAAGCAGCCAGGACATTTTAGAGGTATTGGAGATAACATAATACCTCAGAACATGAATTAGGTGCGGGCAAGTCCTCAGACTTTTCGCACTTGGATCCACAGTTTTAAATCACATTCAAAAGAAACTGGGAGGACATGAAAAACCCAACTCACTTGCGTACATTCAACAGCTCAAACCTTTAACTTGCTTGATTTAAAACCTCTTCCTGGCGCTTTGTGATGACAGTGAATCAGAGGCGCGGGCAGAGGCCGAGAAGCTGGGTCAATTTTTGGGGTGTCCGGTCATTTTTTTGCGGGAAACAAAGTCATAGTGCTAGAGGGACGTAGCCCCGAGAGGTATTCAAGGTAAGTTAGATCTGTCCATCTGCCCATAGGGATCCCCTCCATTGCCTAGAGCGGTTTGGCTAATCCTGGGGTTGGGCTTGTTCATGCGGGGCCTGGTGGCTGCCCTTTTGCCGCCGGGCTTTGACGAAGCCTACTACTACCTCTACACCCGCCATCTGGATTGGAGCTATTTTGACCATCCGCCGCTGGTGGCCTGGACAACGGGCTTGGGGCCTGCCTTGACCGGTCAGGTGTCGGCTTTTTCTATTCGACTGGGATCCCTGCTGCTCTATTCTGGCTCTTCCCTACTCCTTTACTACACCGGAGCACGCCTTTTCTCTGATCAGGCAGGACTGATCAGCTTGGCGGCCATCAGCATCGCGCCGATCCTTTGGATTGGGTTTGGGGTGCTGACCTTGCCGGATAGCCCGCTGATCTTTTTTACGGCAGCAACCTTGTGGGTGGCCGCTCAGGAGTTTTTTCCGGCTCCTTTGGGGCAGGGGAAATTGGGAGTCTATGGGGCGGCTCGCTATCGGCCAGGGCCTAGGCTAGCGCTCATAGGTCTCTTGGTGGGGCTGGCCTGCTTGGGGAAGTACCACGGCTTGGCTTTGGGGTTCGGCCTGGTACTCTTTTGTCTGCTCAGCCCAGTTCATCGCTGTGCCTTGAGGTCGGGCTGGACGGTGCTGGCGGTGCTGGGTTTTGTGCTGGCCTTCAGCCCGGTGCTGATCTGGAACGCCCAGCAGGATTGGGTCTCCTTTCACTTTCAGGCGGGGCGGGCGGTGCCGGAGGCAGGGTATCAACTGCAAGCGCTGGGGCTGACGATCCTTTCTGAAATCTTTTACCTGTTCCCCAGCTTGGGGATCCCTTTGGGGTGGGCGAGTTTGGCAGGGACGGGTCGGGTGGCCCTGCAGATTCTCCGCGGGATGCGGCTGACGGATGAAGAGCTCAAGCACCTTTTGATCCTGGCCTGTGGATTACCGCTGGTGTTGGCCTTTACCTTGATGGGAGGCTACCGGCCCATCTTGCCCACCTGGCCCATGCCGGGGTTTTGGGTGCTGACGCTGCTGCTGGGATCCTTCTGGGAACGGTGGCCGGGAGCGAAGCGAACCTTAGTGGGGACGGCAGTGATGGTGAGTTTGGTGGTGGGGGTGGGGCTGGCCCATGTGCGCTATGGCCTGCTGCAGGCTCCTGGCGGGCTGGGCCTGTGGCCCGTGGAGCAGGATCCCTCTACTCAGCTCATTGAAATTGAGCAGTTGCGGCAGCGGTTTCGGACGGATCCCCGCCTGGCTCAGGCCCTTGAGGAGGCAGAGTTCGTTTTTACCAATGTCTATTTTTTGGGCGGTCAGATCGCCATGGCCCTGGCTCCGCTGACGGACAAGCCTCTGACCTGCCTGGATGCAGATTTGCGGGGCTTTGCCTTTTGGTCGCAGCCGCAGGATTGGCTGGGGCAGGATGGGCTGCTCATCACTTCCAAGTTGTTCCAGCCGAGGGCAGGGATCCCAGCCACCTATGGCGACTACTTTGCCCAAATCGAGCCTGTGGCCGAGGTTCCCCTGGTGCGGGCAGGGGCGGTGGCGCAGACCTTTCAAGTGTACCTGGCTCGACAGATGGGCAAACCCTATCCCCGTCCTTATTCCCGCCTGCAATAACAGCCAAGGATATCCTTACCCTGTCCTCAAGCAGATTTTTCTGACTTCACGTAAGGTCTGTAGCTGTGTGGGTTCCCAATCCGCCCAGCGAATGCATCTGTTTAGACTTTTGGATATCTTCCATGGGATGTCAGCAGACCAAAGGCTGGGGATTTGATGGATTTTATACTTATCAATTGTGCTTAGCAACTTATATGGGTATCGCCAGATACAGTATGGCTTTTCCTCATGCTGCAAGGTTATGAGCAGTGTCCTGATCCACTACTTGCGATATGGACTTCATCATGGATAGATTTCGTGTTTTCTCTCGCCGTAGAGCCATCCAGACGCTTGGAGCTGGTGGAGCCTTGCTTGCTGGCTTCTCTCTATTGCGCTCGCCCCACAGCAGGGCTTCCACCAGCACTTCCATACCGGTAGGTTTTCAACTCTCTTGGCTCCACTCAGTTCAGTTTGGGGGCAGTTACATTGCCCAGAGCAAAGGTTACTGGGCTGAACAAGGGCTAGAGGTAACCTTGATGCCCGGTGGCCCTAACGCTCCTGTTGAGCCACCTGTGGTGAGTGGCAGTGCTCTGATGGGTATCTCGGCAGCCGACTACACCGCAGCCGCTGTTTCCCAAGGAGCTCCTTTCAAGATCATTGCGGTAGCAATGCAGAAGAACCCCTTTGCCATAGCCTCGTTGCCGCGCAACCCGGTAAACGAGCCAAGGGATCTGGAGGGCAAGAGGATTGGTATGGCCACCGCCAATACCCCTGTGTTGCAGGCTCTTTGCACCCTTAACAATGTGGACATCAACCGAATTACCATCATCCCTACTCAGTACGATGCAGCTCCGTTGGTGAATGGCGAGGTAGATTGCTTGCTGTGTTGGCTCACGGATTTGCCCGTAGCCATGACTGTGCAGGGGATCGATAACGTCACCATGCTCATGGCTGACTACGGCTATACCGTCCACAGCCAAACCTACATTGTGCTGGCAGAAAGCCTAAAGACTCGCCGGGATCAGGTGATTAAGCTATTGCGGGGAGAGATCAAGGGCTGGCAAGACTACAAAGCTAATACTGATGCAGCAGCGAGATTAACTGTAGAGATGTTCCCCGATGCTGGTCTTGATCTGAAGACTCAACAACTGCAGGCGAGAGAACAACTGAAGCTGATGTTCTCTGATTTGACCGACAAAAATGGCTTCGGCTGGTTTACGGAGGAAACGGTGGCCGCCAATGTAGAAACCCTCGGCCTTTTGGGGAAAGAGGTCAGCCCGGCGCTCTGGGATCGCTCAATCTTAGAAGAAATCTATGCCGGTAAATCTACCCTTTAAGCCTGCCAATCGATCCGTCACCTCTCCTGTCCGGTTCGAGGCTCAACCTCCAGAGGTACGAGTCCTTGGCGCGGCTAAGACTTTTGGCCGCGGCCCAACCCGCGTATCTGCCTTGGCGAATGTCGATCTGCGGCTAGAACCGGGATCCCTGACGGCATTGGTAGGGCCGTCAGGTTGTGGCAAGTCTACCCTGCTGCGGGCTATTGCTGGTTTGGAAACGCTCTCCTGTGGGGAGGTGTTAATTGATGGTCAGCCCCCGCTGGTGGCTCAAAAACGTGGCGAGATCGCGGTAGCCTTTCAGGATCCCTCGCTGCTGCCTTGGCGGACAGTGAGTTCAAACGTGGCTCTGGCTCAAACGCTGGCCCGTCAACCTGTGGATAGGGCTGCAATTCGGGATTTGCTGGCGCGGGTAGGTCTAGAAGGATTTGAACGAGCTAAGCCTGCTGAACTCTCGGGAGGTATGCGGCAGCGGGCGGCTATTGCCCGCTGCCTGATCACTCAGCCTCGGCTATTGCTATTGGATGAGCCTTTTGGAGCAGTGGATGAGTTAACCCGCCGTCGGCTCAATCTGGAGTTGCCCCAACTGTGGGAAGAACGAGGAGCAACGATTCTTTTGGTCACTCACTCCATTGAAGAGGCTGTGCTGCTGGCTGATGAAATTGTGGTCATGAGTGCGCGGCCAGGTCGAATTGTAGCTCACATTCCAGTGAAGCTCCCCCGTCCCCGCCAGCCTCAGGTGATGCGCTCTTCTGAGTTTCACCACTTGGTCGTTCAAGTCTTGGAGGCACTGGGCTTGGAGCAGGGAATGCAGAGATGAGGTGGTCATGAACAACCTATGGCTTCGGCAAGCAAGAAGTCTGCCTGGGTGGATAAGCGGCCCGCTCGTCTTCATGGGTTTGTTGTCGATTTGGGAATTGTTTGTGCAGCAGCAGCTCTCGGATCGATATATTCTGGCAGCTCCCAGCCAGATTGCAGAACGCTTGGCCAGTCACCCCGAGTTGTACACTCGGGCGCTACTGGTGACCCTACGCGAGGCAGCCCTAGGTTTTGTCTATGGCAATGGGGTGGCCATCCTATTGGCGTTGCTGGTGGCTCTGTTTCCTGTGAGTGAACGGCTGGTGCAAAACCTAGCTTTGGTGGTGTTTTGCCTACCCATTGTGGCGACAGGCCCGGTGTTACGGGTGATGTTTGGCACCTCAGATGCCCCTCAGATCACGCTGGCAGCGCTGGCGGTCTACTACACCACCTTTGTGCCTTTGGTGGTGGGATTGCGGGCCGTTCCTGCTGCTTGGGGGGATCTGGTAGCAAGTTATGGTCGAGGACGACTGGCCATGTTGCGCTATGTGCGACTGCGTGCTGCAGTGCCCTATTTAGTGGCAGGCTTGCAGGTGGCGGCACCAGCAGCAGTGCTGGGGGCTATGGTAGGAGAGTTTACGGGGGCTGAGCGAGGCATGGGGGTACTGGTGATCCAAGGGATCCGCTCCTTAGACGTTGTAGCCATATGGACAGTAGCCAGCCTGGCGACAGCCGCCTCAATTGCGGTTTATTTTCTGGTCGTGGCTTTCGGGTGGTGGCTCTCTCCGGGGGCTCCACCCCCGCTGCTGACAGCTCGACCGGATCCCAAATCTGCCCACACCAATGGCTGGATGACTCTGGGAATGGGGCTGCTGACAGGGCTATTCATCCTGTTGCTGTGGCAGGTGGGCATGGATTGGCTACATCTAAACCCCTTTTTCGCCAAGCGACCGGGGGATCTCTGGACTTTTTTGGTCACCCACCCTGGGGCTAGAGCCCATCGAGAACAACTGTTGCAGGCGATGGCGGCTACTCTGCAGGTGACAGTGCCTGGGTATTTTGCTGGGTTGGCGGTGGGTATGCTCACGGCTTGTCTGTTTGAATTGTTCCCACTGGTGCAGCGTGCGGCAATGCCGGTGATGATTGCTCTCCGTTCGGTGCCGATCATTGCCACAGCTCCCCTGATCATCATCCTGTTAGGGAGGGGAATGCTCAGCTTGATCACACTGGTAGCAGTGATGACTTTCTTCCCGACGTTGATTGCCTGTGCTCAAGGTTTACGGCAAGTGCCGGGACAGGTGCTCGATGTGTTTGCCAGTTTTGCCTCTCACCGGCTGAGAGTTTTGCTCCTGGCCAGGATCCCAGCAATGCTGCCGGCCTTTTTTGCTGCGGCCAGAATTGCGGTGCCCACAGCAGTTTTGGCGGCAACGGTAGCCGAATGGCTGGCTACAGGTACTGGTGTGGGTAATTTGATGGCTCTCACCTACTCCACCAGCAACTACAGCATGCTGTGGAGTGGAGTGGTGATGCTGACCTTATCATCGGTGGTGGGGTATGGCTTGGTGGCGGCGGTGGAGCGATTGGTACTTTTACAGATGGCACCTGAGCAGGTGGTGTGATGAGTGCCCAACACGTCTCTGGTCTTGAGCAGGTTAAGGCACTCTATGACGATTTGGCAGCCGTGCGAGATTGGGTGCTAGCTGCTCCACCGGCCACTGATGAGGTTTTGATAGCAGCCGCAAGACGGTTTTTATCTTTTGAGGCGCGGTTGTTGGATGGGAAGCGTTTTGAGTCCTGGCTGGAACTCTGGGCTCCAAGGGGGTGGTACTGGATCCCGTTGCGGCAGAATAGCCATCCTGCTCAGGATCAAGCTTTGTTTTTGGACGATCGACGACGCCTACAGGAGCGGGTCGGGCGTATGCAGGATCCTTACGCCTGGGGGATCCAACCTCTGCCGCAGGTGCTGCGGGCCATCACCAACGTGGAAGCCTGGAAAAGCCCGGCAGAGGAGGTGCTGAGCAGCAGTATTCTGACTCTTCATGTTTTTAAGGGGTCAAGCTCAGGGGCTCACCTAGTAGCTGCTCACCAGATTCACCTTTTGTGTCAGCAGCCAGAGGGTTTTCAGATCCTGCGCAAAATCATGCTCATACCAGAATTGGCCCAGGGATCCCCTCATTTGGGCTGGCTTTTGTAGTCGAGAAGCTCTTTGCGGTGGCCGGTTTTGAGAGCATTTGGGTAACTAAGAGGTGGGTAAAGGCAAGAGAAATAGATAGCCAAAGTTGGAGACCCATGGTTCAAAGTCAACACGCTGTTTTAGACTTAGATTTTCTGATCCAACTGGGACAGGTACATCGCTCCCTATACACGGATCCTGAGGTGTTTGCTCTGGAGATGAAGCGTGTTTTTGGCGTCACTTGGGTTTATCTTGCCCATGAGAGCGAGTTCCCTCAGCCGGGATGCTTTCTTCGTCGTCGCTTGGGAACCCGGCCCATTCTCCTGACGCGGGAACGGGATGGGCAAGTCTATGGCCTCTTCAACCGCTGTACTCACCGGGGCACTTTGCTGGTCACTCAGGATAAGGGATCCGCGAAGCACTTGAGTTGCCCTTACCATGGCTGGTGTTTCGCATTGGATGGTCGCCTCAAGAATTTGCCAGTGGCTCAAAGCTACGCCAACCCTGATAAACCGACCTTCAACCTCGGACAATTACAGGTGGAATCTTATCGAGGGTTTGTCTTTGGCACCTTGGCCGCAGAGCCGTTGCCGCTGACAGAATGGCTAGGAGCTGCCCGGCCTTGGCTAGATGAGCATTTGGATCGCCATCCCGGCGGCCAAATTCGCGTGCTGGACTCGCCCATTCATCTGGAATTTAAGGGCAACTGGAAGCTGCTCTGGGATAATGCTGCCGATGGTATCCATGCCACTTTTGCCCATCGTTCCTACAACCTTCTGGGCCATCAAGCCGAAACAGAAACGGTACTAGCCCGTAACCCTGCTAAGACCCCTATGGTTAGCCGTACCCTGGGACACGGTCATTGTGTGGTGGATCAACGTCCTGGCCTTCCCGATGGGCCATGGGCAACCATGCGTCAGTTGCCTACCCGCGAGGCCCTGGAGAGATCCCTGTGTGCTCGAGGAGAAGCTTATGCTGAGCTGCTCAATCTGGCCACGGGCAATATGGTTAACCTCAGCCTCTTCCCCAATCTGATCTTGGTAGGCAACCAATTGATGGTAGTGGAGCCGCTGGCTGTAGATCGCACCCGTATCAGCCTTTACCTGGCTGTAGCTGAAGGGGTTCCCCAAGAGATCAACCTATTGCGACTGAGGGTAGATGAAGATTTTGTGAGCTTTGGTACCCCAGACGATCTGGCCATTTTCGAGCGCATCCAAGAGGGGCTGGAGATCCCAGAGGAGGAATGGCTGGATATCAGTCGGGGCCACCAAGCCGGAGATCAACTGGATCCCTGGGGCAACATCGTCGGATCCATCGCTACCGAAGCTCCGATCCGCGCTTATTGGCAGGAATGGAAACGACTCATGCGCGAGCCAATTCCCTTGCGAGTGCGACGAGCTTCCGAACAACGCCCAGCCAACTTGACCTCACCCCAGCAAAAGGCTGCAGACTTCACCTAAAGTTGGGAAAAACTGTGTACAAAGTTAACTGTTCCTGAGGAGGATCCCAGTCGTGTCCACAAGTCTTACCCCTGCCGAAATTGTCCGCAACTATCACACTCGTCTCTGGGGCAAAGGAGATCTAAGTGCTGTGGAAGCATTCTGGCTACCTACAGCCAAGGTACACATGACTGGATTTAGTGGCAATGGCGTTGAGGTGGTGAGGGCTGATGTAGAGCGATATTTTGGAGCTTTTAGTCAAGTGGAAACCCAAATCAATCATCTGATTGGTGAAAGAGACTGGGTCGTGTTGCATTGGACAACGAGCGGATTTCACGTCGGCACCTACGATAACATTCCGGCCACCCAGAAGCGAATTACCATGACGGGTATAGATCTGTTTCGCTTAGAAGATGGTCGCTTTGCTGAATGTTGGTCAGTTTGGGATGGCATGTCAGTTTATGAACAACTGGGAGTTCTCAGGCTAGATCGACCAGAATCTTTATAATCTTTAAACTAAACTTCTTCTCTGAATAGCTTACTAACTCTACAATCGTCTGAATAAAATTTGGAGTTTGGGCAAAATAAGTTGAGGAAAAATTTAAGGTGAGTTGATTCGTCTTTTTCGACTTCATGAGATTTCTATAGATAAGCAAGACTCCTGTAAAACAAGAGATATGTCTGTATTGACTGTAGTAAGTGTCGCCGGAAAATTGCAATGCTGAAACTCAAGCCTGGTATGAAAGTCTTGGAAGCTGAGCCAATTTCTACATCTCAGTTAGCTTCTCGGATTCGAGAGGAGGGAGTGGCCATTCTACGCAATGTGATTGACAAAGAAACCTGCGCGGCCTTGATAGACATTATTGAACGATTGCGGGCGAAGCCAAGCCCTCACTTTCGCACTCTTTCTCCGCCCACAGAGCCCATTACCCAAAGTGACTTGTTCCGCTGGCAGGAAGATGAAACCCTGGCAAAACTGGTTACAGAGGGGGTTCTGCCTCAACTTGCCGCACACATATTGGACACGAATAAGGTAATTTTATTGGAGGATCAATTTTTCTATTCTGAGCCAGGATGCCAATTTACTAGCCCTTGGCATCAGGATCACTCTTACCATCCTCTCGAACCTTGGTTTCTAACATTCTGGATCCCTCTAGATCCAGTTGACAGCGACCATGGGTTGCGTGCCGTGGTGGGATCCCATCGGGGGCCTCTTTACGCACCGGTGGAATTTTCTGCGGCAGAGGCGACTTTAGCAGGGGACGGGACAAGCCTGAAGGCTGTTCCTGATATTGATGAGCTGGAAGCAGTCGGGTCTAACATCCTTGCCCCTAGCTTTGAGGCAGGAGATGTGATGATTCTACACTCCAAGACTCTTCATGCAGGTGGAAAAGCTTGTCCATCGGTTTTTCGTCGGCTCTCGATTCGCTATGCGCATCCAGAAATACACTACGTTCAACGGGCCTGGCCAATCGCATCCTTCTGGCAGGAACCATAGAAATACCAGCGGGGTTATGACGGCCAAAACCACATGTTGGAATTGGCCGCTACTCAGCCCGACAAATCGCCCCAGACAAGCGGCAGGCTTCCATAGAGTACAGGCAGGGAAATCACATTATTTCGGATGTGTCAGGGCTGAGCCGCAGGTTTTGGTCAAAGAGAGCTGAGGGGTCTGTCTGAGAATTTTGGGCGATCTATTCAGGGCGAACCTAGAGGGGGCGATGTCTGTCGAACCAGCGCATCAGCATTGCAGCCAAGCGTTCGGGGTTGTGGCGCACCAAGCCGGTCTCTGGATCCTCTTGCATGACGTTAGCCAAAACGGCACGGCAGCCCAGGTAAGCCAGTTTGTCGGGATCCAGCACCACAAACTCAGAACCGCTGCGGCGGTAATGCTCCAAAGCGCGCGGGGAGGGTGGCTCCCGCTGCACCAGCACGCCGTCAAATAGGCGCACTCCTGCCACCCGATCCAAAGCCATGACGTGATCCCCAACGGTATAGCCGTCCGTCTCCCCCGGCTCGGTCATGATGTTGCAGACGTAGATGTGGGGGGCCATATTTTTGGCCAGAGCTTCCACAATTTCCGGTACCAACAGGTTAGGGATGATGCTGGTGTAGAGGCTACCCGGCCCCAGCACCACAAACTCTGCCGCCTCAATAGCCTCGATGACCTCTGGCAAGGCCGGAGGGCTGGGAGGGTCGCAGCCGATTCGGCAAATGCGTCCTCCGGCTTTGGCAATGTTGGACTCTCCCACCACGCGGCGGCCATCGCTCAGCTCCGCCCAGAGGGTAACATCCGCCAGGGTGGCCGGCAGCACCCGCCCCTGAATGGCCAAGACTTGCGAGGTGGCAGTGATGGCCCGAATCAAGTCGCCGCCGGTTACCGCGGTGAGGGCAGTGATGAACAAATTGCCGAAGCTGTGGCCGCTCAACCCTTCCCCCGACTGGAAGCGATATTGAAACAGCTCGGTGAGCAGCTTTTCTTCGTTGGCCAGAGCAGTGAGGCAGTTGCGGATATCGCCGGGGGGCAAAACGCCGATCTCCCGCCGCAGACGCCCTGAGGATCCCCCGTCATCGGCCACCGTGACAATGGCTGTGATGTTGGAGCTGTAGCGCTTCAGACCCCGCAGCAGGTTGGAGAGGCCGGTGCCGCCCCCCAGTACCACAATGCGGGGACCACGGCTGAGACGCCGCCGCGACAACAGCTTATCCACCAGCGCCTCATCTCCCTCGGGGATCAGCACATCCTCGATGGAGCGCATGGCGCTGCGAAACCCCAGCACCACCATCACCAGCCCGATCCCGGTCACCAGGGGGCCACTGATGTTGTTCGGGATCCAAGTGGTGATCAGGCGCAGGGTGATGTCGATCAGCCGCTTCAGACGAAAGATGGGGGTCAACTCCGTCCAGATGGCAATGCCCAGCACCATCAGCAGCACGCCCCCAACCGCCAGGCTCAGCCAGCGTTTAACGGCTAAACCGGGAAAGAGCCATTTCCAGCCACTTCCCGGCCAAGCAGCCTTGCGGCGGCGAATGCCCCAAGCGGCGGACTTGTTGCTGGGCACAGGCTTAGGCATGGGAAGGTGCAGGAACGCCGGCCAAAGGGATCCTAACCTGTTGCTGGGCAACGCCGGCTTCGCCGGGCGCCGGGCCAAAGCGGGCTTCCAGCTCCCGCTGAGAGTCGAGCAGATGGCGATGCTGAACCTGAACATTCAGGTCGGGAAGAACGTGGTTGCCGGCAGGGACAGTCCAAGGCTGCAAATCCTGGGCCAGGCGCTCCACCAGGGCCACCGAGCGGTGCTGACCGCCGGTACAGCCGATAGCCAAAGTCAGGTGGGGGCGACGCTCTGCGCGGTAGTGGGGCCAAAACGCTTTGATCAGGGACAAGATGTGCTGGTAGGTGGATTGTGTGATGGGATCCGCAAACAAGAACTCCTGCAGCAGGGGATCCTGCCCGGTAAGGCGACGCAGATGGGGCTGAAAGAAGGGGTTGGGCAAAAAGCGCACATCAAATAGCAAGTTGGCATCGGGGGGAACGCCGTACTTGAAACCGAAGCTGACCAACCTTAGGTTGAGGGGCTGGGGGATCCCTTGCACCAAAGCTTGCAATTGCTGCCGCAGTTGCTGGGCATTGAGGTCGGAGGTATCCAACCAGTGGGTGCAGCGTTCCCGCACCGGGGCCAGAGCCAGCCGCTCTTGCTCAATGGCCTCCCACAAACCGGCAGCTTCCCCGTAGGGATGGGGACGGCGGTGGGCGCTGAGACGGTTGAGCAACACTGGGGAGCGGGCCTCCAAGAATAGGAAAGGGATCCCTTGCGATTGCACCCAAGCAGCCAGGGTGGGAACTTGATCCCGGTACTCCTGGGCGTGGAGATTCAAGCTGATGGCCAAAGCAGCGTGATGGGTCCGCATCGCCTCAACCAAGGGGATCACCTGGGCAGGCGGGATCCCTTCTAGGCCGGTGTACCCCAGTTGTTCCAACTGCTGGATGGCCAAAGTTTTCCCGGATCCCGTCAGGCCGGCAATGACCAGAACGGGGGGCGCGACTGGCATGGGTTTATCCTGCATGGAGCTTATTCTAGGGCGAGGGGCGGCCAAAACAAGTGCTGCAAGGGAGGGATCCCTGCCGGCTCAGCCATACAGGGCGCCCAGAAACCATCCTCTCAGGTTGGCGAGGCTTTGGTAGCTTTTTTATCCATTTTCTCATCCGGTGCCGCCGATCCCAGAAGAGGAGCGCTGGGGCAGAGATCCGCCAAAAAACATTGCTGGCACAGAGGCCTGCGGGCAGTGCAGATGGCCCGCCCGTGGTCGATCAGACGGATAGACCAGTTCTCCCAATCCGCCTGCGGCAACAACTGCATCAGATCCTTTTCGATGCGCACGGGATCCTCGTGCTCGGTGAGGCCGAGGCGGCGGCTGAGGCGCTTGACATGGGTATCGACGGTAACCCCGGCATGGATGCCAAAAGCATGGGCCAACACCACATTGGCCGTCTTGCGGGCTACGCCGGGTAGGGTGAGCAGCTCCGGCATGGTGCGGGGCACTTGGCCACCGAAATGGCTTAAGATCCTGCGGCAGGCTTCCTGAATGTGCTTGGCCTTGTTGCGATAGAAGCCGGTGGAATGGATGAGAGCCTCGATCTCCTCTCGCGGCGCTGTCGCCAGGGCCTGGGCATCCGGGAAGCGACGAAACAGCTCTGGCGTTACCTGATTCACCCGCTCATCCGTACACTGAGCGGAGAGGATGGTTGCCACCAAGAGCTGCAGCGGCGTCTGGTAGTGGAGGGCACAGGTGGAGTTGGGGTAGTGGCGCTTCAGCCGGAGCAGGATCTCCAAAGCTCGCTGGCGCAAGGCCCGTTTGCTGGCCATCTTCCCCTAGCCCGACCCGGTGACAATGGCGAGGGTGTCTTTGAAGAGCAGCACCACCCCCAATCCCAGCAACAACACCAAGCCCGTCTGCATCACCCGCTCCTCCAGATGCTTGGGCAGCCGTTTGCCGCGAATCGCCTCCAGGATCAAAAAGGCAATGTGTCCCCCGTCCAAGGCGGGCAGGGGCAACAGGTTGAGAAAGGCCAGGTTAATGCTAATCAAAGCGGTGAAATTAAACAGGCTGGCGGCGTCATCGCGGGCCAGGTCGGCCCCGATCTTGACAATCCCCACCGGGCCGGAGACCTGAGCAGCCGTACTTTGGAAATTCTGCAGCAACTGCCGCAAGCCGTTCAGATTGAGCATCACCACCCGCTGGTAGGCATTTCCCGCCTCCGTGAGGATCTCAGCCACGCTCTGGGCGGGGCGCAAGGTCACCTCTTGATTGGGGGCCAAGGTCACTCCAATGGCCACCGTCTCTCCCCGCACCTCTGGGATCACCGTCAATTGCAGGGGATCCCCTTCCCCACGCTGCACCTCCAGGGGAATGGGCCGGTTCTCGCTGCTGCGGATCAGCACCTGAAAATCGTTCAGAGCTGCCAAGGCCGCCGTCTCGTCGGCAATCCCCCTGTAATCGCGATCGGCTGCCTGCAACACCACATCCCCTGCCTTCAGGCCGGCCCGCTCCGCCGGGCTATCGGGCATCACCTGAGGGATGAGAATGCCGGGATGGAGGCGCGTTACCGAGGGGATCCCCACCGAGGCGAACATCAACACCAGCACCAGATAGGCGAAGAGCAGGTTGGCCATCACCCCCGCACTCATCACCACCAGGCGATCCAGCACGGGGCGGTTTTTCAGCAGATCCGGGTCGTCGGGCGGGTAGGGAGAATGTTCATCCTCGTCAGGAAAGCCCACGTAGCCCCCCAGCGGCAGGGCGCGAATGGCGTACTCTGTCTCCTTGCCCTGGTATCGCCACAACACCGGGCCAAACCCCAGCGAGAAGCGGTTGACGTGGATCCCTTGGAGTTTGGCTGCCGCAAAGTGCCCTGCCTCATGCACCAGGATCAGCAGGGCGAGAATGGCGATGGAGAGGAGAACAGACATGCGCTAGCTCTGAAGAAGGCACAGAAGAAAGAAGTGGGGAGCAGAGAGCCACCCGAGGCTATTTATCAAGGCACATAATCCAACACATGATAAAGAACCCTAAAGGAATCTCACAAAAACTTACAGGGCCCCTCAGAATACCTGCTCCACCTCCAAAATATCGGGAATGCTCTCCCGCAACTTGCGCTCAATGCCCATCTTTAGAGTCATGGTCGAGCTGGGGCAGGCTCCACAGGCCCCCTGCAAGCGCAGCTTGACCACCGGGCCATCGATTTCCACCAATTCCACATTGCCCCCATCGGCCATCAAGTAAGGACGCAGCTCGTTCAGGACTTTCTCGACGTTCTCGGTATTGAGTTCCAGTGCTTGTGCCATGGTTGCTTTTAGCCTCGTTGAGATTTGGATTGTAGCGGTTTCTGATACATTCACGCTGAACTCTCCTGAACATGGTTCAGGAAAGAAGCGATCGCATCCTGCCTATCTCTGAGCAGGAAGGCGGTATCCCGCAAAGCCCTGAGGAATACCCCCCG
>NZ_JANSIF010000003.1:0-107168 GCF_047461935.1 Synechococcus sp. R55.4
CTGGTAGTAATCCGTACTGAACATATTATACATTATTTTCAGTATAGTTGAGCTTATTATTGACTAGAGTCATGCTCTGCCGGGATCCCTTCTTCGTCGAGTATTTTATCTGCTTGGATCCCACTAGGGCTGAGCTGGGTCGGCTGGCCCCCAAATGCGAATTGAGCCATCGGCGCCACCACTGAGAAGGGTCTGCCCATATCGCTGCGCGACGCTTCCGCGACCGGGGCCAAACAGCAAGACGCTCACCATCCAAGTCTGGCCGCCCAGGGTGCGCAACTGTTCTCCGCTGCGCAGATCCCAGAGTTTGATCTGGTGGGCACGGTAATCGGTGCCGCTGGCGAGCAAGCGGCCATCAGGGCTGAGGGCAAGGGCGGCCAAGCCGGACAAAGTCTGGGGCAAGGTGCGCTCCAAGGATCCCGTGCCCAAGTTCCAGACCAAGATGCCACCGGTACTGCCGGCAAGCAAATAGCGGCCATCTGGACTCAGAAGCACCTGCTCGATGGGGTAGTCGGCCTTTAGGGTTTCCAGCAAGGCCCCGCTGCCAGGATCCCAAAGGTGAACGGTGGGATCTCCATTGGCGGCCACCAAGATCCAAGGGGGGATCCCTTCAGATTGGTGGGAAGTATTCATACGGGTAGGTCTTGGGCCAAAGGCCACTGCTGTAATGCCTGCCCTCTGAGGGGTCTCCTGGGCGGCGGCAGTGGGAGGCGCCAGGGTGCGGATCAACTGGCCGTTGTCGGCCTGCCAAAGGCGGATGGTGCGGTCGGCGCTGCCACTGGCAATCCAACGACCATCGGGGCTAATGGCGACACTGTTGATCAACCCGGTGTGCCCTTGCAACTGCAGCCGCGCCAGCACATCCCCAGGCGAGAGAGCCGGATCCCCCAGGGTCGCCAGATCCCAGACCCGTACCGTCTTGTCTGCCCCCCCACTCACCAAAAAGGTACCATCTGGGCTGATGGCCAGTGCCTCAACGGATCCCTCGTGGCCTGCCCAGCTCTGGAGCAGTTGGCCAGCCTGGGGATCCCAAAGCCGGATCACGCCGTCGTCTCCCCCGGCAGCAAGGAGATTTCCATCCGGGCTGATGGCCAGAGCAGTGACGGCGACAGGGCCTTCCAGCGTAGCCTTGAGCTGCAAAGACTTGGCCCAGTCTGCCGGGTCGTTATCGCTACGCGACGCTTCCGCGACCGTGACGGCGGTGGGGACGGAGGCATGAGAACCGTTCTCGCGAGTAGGACGGAGTCCCAGGCCGTTGCGCTTTGCCGGGCCAGAGGATCCCGTTCTCGTGAGGGGGACAGAATCCTTGGGCTCCCCCCGCAGGCCAAGGTTCGCCCTCATCTGCCATACCCCTGCCACCGTCAACGCCAGCAAAGCCGCCAAGCTGCCTCCTGCCCAAACCGGTGGGATCCGGGGACGCGCCCGCAGCGATACCGGAGAACGCGGTGGGGTGGTTGGCTCCTGTAAGGGCTCGGCGGCGACAGGGCTGGGCTGGGACAGGAGTTCGGCGGCAGGGGGGCTCTCGGCGGGGGGCAAAGCCTGCAAAGCGGCCAGAGCTGCTGTTGCTGAAGGAAAGCACTGTTGTGGGTTGCAGCTCACCAAACGATCCAGAAAAGCAGCAAAAGGAGCGCTAGTAGAGGCCAGATCGTGCCAGCGCAACTCCCCCGTCAACGGGTCGCGAAACAGCTTCTGGGGCGGGATCCCGCAGAGGGCCTGCAGGGCAATCAGCCCAAGAGCATAGAGGTCGCTGCAATGCCTGGGGCCATAGGGGTTCCCGAAGCCAGAGCCGGAAAAAGCCAGACCCTGTTCCTCACCCCCCCACTTCAACAACACCCATCGGCCATCCGCCTGACGGTAGATCAAGCGAGAGGGCTGCAGGTTGCAGCAGCTCACCCCTTCCCCATTCAGGAAGGCCAAGGTTTGCAGCACATCCTGCAACAAGGCTCGTACCTCAGCCTCTGTCCAGTCGTGCCCCCAATGGCAGTGCATTTGGCGGGACGGAGTCGTTAGCTGGCCCCTCTCGGTTGCGTTACCTAGCAATAGAGCTTGTTCCAGGGTGGGCCCTTCAACCCATTCTTCCACCCAATAAAACTCCCCCTCTTGCTCAAAGCAGGCCAACAGGCGGGGGATACCCTCGTGGGATCCCAGGTGTTCCCGCAGGGCCGCTTCTTGTTGAAAGAGATGCCGCAGCGAGGCGGAGTCCTCACTGTGTTCGCGGTGCGGAGCATTTTGGCCGGCCTGCCAGCGTTTGAGCACCACCCGAAGCCGCTCAGGATGATGGCTATCCTGTGCCAAGTAGGTTTGTCCGCTGGATCCCAGTGCTTCCAAGATCTGATAGCGGCCACCCAGGGTCTGCCCTACCATGGGGAGAGTGCGAACCTTTTCCTTCCGACCCATCATGCCATAGCGACGTGAGACTCAGGCTAACCGTTCACCCTTGCGTTCACGGTGCGGAGCGCCTGGGTGGGATAGAGTCCTCGCCGCATCAGTCCTCCACCGCCATGGCTGAGGTGAGCAGAGCAAAAAGCGAAAGGGGATCCCGACAGCCGCTTTCGGTCAACTTTCTCCCTGGAGCAGGCTGAGTTGCTCAGCGACCTGGGGGATGTTGTTGCAAAACCTGCTTCAAATATCGCCCTGTATGGGATCCGGGGTGCTCAGCCACCTGTTCTGGAGTGCCAACGGCGATGATCTGGCCGCCGCGGTCGCCGCCCTCTGGCCCCAAGTCAATAACCCAATCAGCACAGCGGAGAATGTCCAGGTTGTGCTCGATCACCAGCACGGTGTTGCCCGTATCCACCAGCCGTTGCAGGACGTTCAAGAGCTTGTGGACATCGTAAAAAGACAAGCCGGTGGAGGGCTCATCCAGCAGATAGAGGGTTTTGCCGGTGGAGCGGCGGGCCAGTTCTGCGGCCAACTTGACCCGTTGCGCTTCCCCACCGGAGAGGGTCGGGGCTGGCTGGCCCAGCTTGATGTAATCGAGGCCCACATCGGCCAGAGTCTGCAGGATCTTGGCGGCAGGAGGCAGGGCAGCGAAAAACTCCAGCGCCTCCCCCACCGTCATATCCAGGACTTCGGCGATGTTCTTGCCCTTGTACCTGACCTGCAGGGTTTCGCGGCTGTAACGGCTGCCCCCGCAGACTTCGCAGGTGACGTACACATCGGGCAGGAAGTTCATTTCAATCACGTTCACCCCCTGCCCTTTGCAGGCTTCACAGCGCCCCCCCTTGACATTGAAGGAAAAGTGGCCGGATGGGTAGCCTCTGGCCTTGGCATCCAAGGTTTGGGCAAAGGTTTGGCGGATGGGATCAAACAAACCCGTGTAGGTGGCAGGGTTGGAGCGGGGGGTACGGCCAATGGGAGATTGGTCGATGACGATCACCTTGTCGATGTGTTCGATGCCCTCAAGTGCTCCCATCTCCGTGGGTTGGGGCACCTTGTGTCCAAGATGGTGCTGCAGGGCAGGGTAGAGCAATTCGTTGACCAAGGTGGATTTGCCGGAGCCAGAGACCCCCGTGACACAGACCAACTTGCCCAGAGGGATCTCCACATCGATGTGCTTGAGGTTGTTTTTGTGGGCATTGGTGAGCTTGAGGGCAACCGCTTTCCCAGCCCGCCGCTGCGCAGGGGTAGGGATCCGCAGCCGCCCCGAAAGATAAGCTCCGGTGATGGAGCGCTCGCAGGCCATGATGTCCGCCAGGGATCCCTGGGCCACCACTTCCCCCCCGTGGATGCCGGCCCCAGGGCCGATATCGACGATGTGGTCGGCGGCACGGATGGTTTCTTCGTCGTGTTCCACCACGATCAGGGTGTTGCCCAGATCTCGCAGGCGAAACAGGGTTTGCAACAGGCGCTCGTTGTCCCGCTGGTGGAGGCCAATCGAGGGTTCGTCCAACACGTAGAGCACCCCCGTCAAGCCGGAGCCCATCTGGCTGGCCAGCCGGATCCGCTGCGCTTCGCCGCCGGAGAGGGTCATGGCCGGACGGGCCAAGGTGAGGTAGTCGAGGCCCACATCCACCAAAAACTGCAGCCGGGTTTTGATCTCCCGCAGCACCAGCTCGCCGATCTGCACTTGTCGCGGGGTAAGTTTCAACTGCTCCAGGCGGTGCAGGCAGTCGCGGATGGAGATCTCGGTGAGATCGGTAATGCGGTAGCCGCCGATGCGCACGGCCAGAGCTTCCGGCTTGAGACGGGATCCCCCACAGGCGGAACAGGGACGGTAGGTGAGGTAGGCTTCCAGCTTTTGCCGATAGATTTCGGAAGTGGTTTCCTGGTAGTGCCGCTGCAATTGGGGAATCACCCCCTCATAGCGGCGATAGTACCCCCGGCCTCGGTACTGAGATTCTACCTCGGCGATGTAGACCTCCTGGTCGGCGCCGTAGAGGATGATCTGCTGTTGCTGGGGGGTGAGATCACACCAGCGGCTGCTGAGGTCAAAGCCAAAAGCCTTGGCGGCTCCCGCCAACAAAGCCAGATAGTAGGGGTTCTCCCGCTCTGCCCAAGGGGCGATGGCCGCGTACAAGGGGAGCTTGGGATCGGGCACGATCCGCTCGGGGTCGAAGATGGGCTCAAAACCCAGCCCGTGGCAGACAGGACAGGCCCCAATCGGCGAGTTGAAGGAAAACAGGCGCGGCGACAGCTCGCCCATCACCGAACCGTGCTCCGGGCAGGCAAATTGCTCAGAAAAAATCAGCTCCGTTGGCTTGCTGTTCAGGTATTGCCCCGCCGACTCGGCCACCTTTTGCAGCAGCTGTTCTCGCTCCTCTTCCCGCGGCAGCAGCTCCACCACCGCAATTCCTCCCGACTGGCGCAGGCAGGTTGCCAGAGAATCGGCCAGTCGCTCCGCTATGTCGGGGCTCTTGACCAGCCGATCCACCACAACCTCAAGAGTGTGGGTTTTGTTTTTGGCTAACTCGATCTCCTCGCTCAGATCCCGCACCTGGCCATCGACACGCACCCGCACAAACCCCTGGTGTCGCAGGCTTTGTAACAAGTTGGCGTGGGTGCCCTTTTTTCCTTTCACCACCGGCGAAAGCAACTGAAACCGCGTCCGATCCGGCAGAGCCATGATCTGATCCACAATCTGATCCACCGTCTGCGGGGCGATCACCCGGTTGCAATGGGGGCAGTGCGGGATCCCAGCTCTTCCGTACAGAAGCCGCAGGTAGTCGTAGATTTCGGTAACGGTGCCGACGGTGGAACGGGGGTTGTGGCTGGTGGACTTTTGATCGATGGAGATGGCCGGACTTAGCCCTTCGATGCGATCCACATCCGGTTTGTCCAGTTGCCCCAAAAACTGCCGCGCATAGGCACTGAGGGATTCCACATAGCGCCGCTGTCCCTCGGCAAAGATGGTGTCGAAAGCCAAGGAGGACTTGCCCGATCCGGAGACGCCGGTGAACACCACCAGGCGATCGCGCGGGATCCGCAGGTTGACATTTTTGAGGTTGTGCTGCCGCGCCCCCACCACATGAATTTCGTTTTGGCTGGACATCTCACCACCTTTTCGCGCAGCGTGTCACAGGTATCCCGTCGAGACCGGCGAGTAACAAAATCTTAACGATTCTTAGCTAACGATTCTAATGCTCTTCGCTTTGTCCAGAAGGGGATCCCAGGGAGGGCAAACCGGTAGCAAAAAAGACTTGGCTATGCTGGAAAGGATTGAATCCCAAGGGCCATGACCTGGACACTGCCATCCGTTCAAAAGGTGTTTGTTTACCTGTTGGTGGGGATCGCCTTCACGGCCCTTTGTCTGGGGGATCAGGCTCTGTCGCCACCGGTCATTGCCGTTTGCTTGGCCGCAGGGGCCTGCAGTTGGTTTTGGGAGCCGCCAAGGATTGCTTTTGCCCGCTATGCCCCCCTGTGGATGCCCCTGACGGTGGCGGTGTTGCTTAGCCTGCTGGCTTTGGTCATCTCCGGGATCCTTGCCTTTTCCGATGGGGCCATTGGCTTGGTGCTTTACCTAACAGGGGCCAAGCTGTTTCAGCGGGAACGGGCGGCGGATCACATTCAGTTGGCGGTGCTGTCTCTGCTGCTGATGGCCATTGCCACTCTGTTCAACGAAGACATCAGCTTTGGGCTGCTGTTTTTGTTGTACGTGGGGGTGGGACTGATCAACCTCACCCTTTACCACCTGCGCCTACAAACGGAACAGCACCCGCAGGCAGCCAGCCAAACCCGTGGCATCAACCTCAACTTTTTGGGCTTTCTCGGATCCCTGGCTTTGCTGGCGGTGATCCTGTCCGTGGCTTTGTTTTTCTTGTTCCCGCGGGTCAGTTTAGGAATTCTGGGTCGCCAGGCCCGCTCGCCGGTGATGACCACTGGCTTTGCCGAGGAAGTCAGCCTGGGAGCATTCGGCACCCTCAAAACCGATAACACCGTTGTCATGCGGGTGGAATTTCCGGCAGGGGTGCCGCCCCGTGTGGAGTCCCTCTACTGGCGCGGGATCAGCTTCGATCGCTACGATGGACGGGCCTGGTCGCGAACGCTAGACCGCTTCATCCCCATTTTCCCCAACGCAGCAGGGGTATTTGATCTCTCTGCCTCCAGCTTGATCCCCACTGCTCCCGACCTGCTGCTTCTCCCCTTGGAGCAGCTTATCTATCTGGAGCCGCTGGTCACCAACACCGTTTTTGGGGTGGCCCCGCTGGTGGAGATGGAATGGCTGGAGCGGGGCGGAGCAGCGACGGTGCAACAAGCTTGGCAACGGCAGAATCGCCGCCTCATCCTGAGCGAGACCGGAGATGTTGGCCATTCTCTGCCTCGGCAGGTGCCCCATCTTTACCGCGCCCGGAGCCGGATCTCAAGGGAGTTAAGCCCGCGCTTGCGCCGGCTAGGCCACGCGGAGCTGTTCAGTGCTCTCGACCCAGTCCAACAGGCAGCCTATCTGCAGTTGCCAGCAGACCTGGATCCGCGCATTCCCGCCTTGGCTGAAGACGTTACCGCTGGGATCCCTGACGTTTTCAGCAAGATGACCGCCTTGCAGAATTACCTGCTGGAGAACTACGCCTATACCACCGATCTGCCGGATCCCGGCCCTGAACCGCCTTTGGAAGCCTTTCTGTTCACCCATCGGCGGGGCCACTGCGAATATTTCGCCACAGCCCTGACGATACTGGCCCGCAGCATTGGCATCCCGGCCCGGATGGTGAATGGCTTTTTGGGCGGGCGCTGGGTGGCGCAGGAAAATTATCTGGCAGTACGCAATGCCGACGCCCATTCCTGGACGGAGATCCCCTTTGGCTCCTACGGGTGGATCATTTTCGATGCCACACCGGCAGAGGCCAATGTCAGCCGGCGGGAAACCTGGTGGGATCCCCTTCAAGATTTCTACGACAGCTTGCGCTTCCGCTGGTTTAAGTACGTCATCCAGTACGACCTATCCACCCAGCGGCAGATCTGGCGGCAGATCCAGGAGCTGGCCAGCGCTGTAGCCGCCTCTCCGGATCGAGAGGATGCCGGTGCTGGCTTCCGTCGCAGCCTGGTTGCCTTGGGGCAAACGTTGCAGCAGAATGGCCTGCCGGTGTTGGGGGTGGTTTTGATCACCGGATCCATGGCCTATTGGGGTCGCCGCCGCCGCTATCGG
The DNA here is from genome assembly GCF_047461935.1 of Synechococcus sp. R55.4. Classification (NCBI taxonomy): domain Bacteria; kingdom Bacillati; phylum Cyanobacteriota; class Cyanophyceae; order Synechococcales; family Synechococcaceae; genus Synechococcus; species Synechococcus sp. R55.4. Next base: position 7,583 of record NZ_JANSIF010000003.1, read on the forward strand.
GCTTTGCGCTGGCAGGATGGGGGGTGGATTCTGTTGGCCACTGCCGGCAATGGGGTTTTGCTGGGATCCCTGTGGCAGCCGCCCCCTGCATGGCCTACCTGGATGGTAGGGATCCTGCTGCCAGGGCTGACCTTTGCTCTGGTGCGCTGGAGTCCGGCAGCTCTGCCCAGATCCCAGCACCGGCGACAGGCGATCTCAAAGCTGTACCTGCAACTGCGGGAGGCTTCGACAGCAGTGGGGATCCCGGAGCACTTGGGGCCAGCGCAACGGGTTGAGCACCTGCGCCACTCCGATTTGCCACAAGCCCAGTTGGCCATCCGGTTCTTGGAGCGCTACATGGAGGTGCGCTTCGGTGGGATCCCGTTGGAGGTGGGGGAACTGCAGCGCTGGCAGCAGCAACTCAGACAGCTTAGGCAAGCATGGCAGCCACTGGCCAAAAACCCCGCCATCACCTCCAGAAGAGCCACTTGACCAGAGGGACGGCTGCGCCTTAGAACAGGTACCCCAAAAGCCCTGCGAGAAGCCTTGACAGTTATGAGACAGTTAAGAGATAGTTAACGTTAGTTATAGACCCCGTAAGCTGCACTGTCAGACGGGGAAATCGCTCAGTGGCGCACTCGCTTCAGGCACGTTTCGCGCTGCTGCATTGCTATGCCCTTGCAAACTCATCTGAAGCTGTGTTACGTTTTTTAACGTTCAGCTTCGAACGAGCAAGGGCGTGTTAGCTATGCGTAGCTATTCTTTGAGGGCGGCTTTGGCTGCAACTTTGTGTCTGCTGTCCTCGTCAGTTTTTTCCTCTAGTGTGGCTCAAGCGGCGCCTAAGCCAACCGGCAACGGTGCAATCTTCTTTCACCCAGATGGAACCTCAGCTTCCCACTGGGACATTACGCGCATTCTCCACTACGGCCCTGATGGCTTTCTGAACTGGGATCGTCTCCCCGTGATTGCCCCCTATCGCGGGCACCTTCTTGACCAGCTTGGAGGAACTTCCAACGCCGGAGCGGTGATCCATGCCACGGGAACCCGTGCCCACGCCAAGAGCTTTGGGTTGGATCCGGACGGCAAGGAGTATCCTTCTGCCAACGGTACCCTGAACACGATCATGGAAGATGCCGTGGCGGCAGGCTTGGGTACGGCTCTGGTGCAAACGGGATCCATCATTGAGCCGGGGACGGCTGCCTTCGTTGCCAAAGCTGCCAAGCGCAGCGACTATGAGGAGATTGCCCTGCAGGTGGTGGAGTCAGGGGTAGACATCATCCTCGGCGCTGGCGAGGAATGGCTGCTGCCGGAAGGTGTCCAGGGCCGCTTTGGCCAAGGGAAGCGCAAGGATGGCCGCAACCTGATTGAGGAGGCCAAGAAAAAAGGGTACGCCGTTGTCTACACCCGCGACGAGCTGCTGAAGCTGCCGGCTGATGTTTCCAAAGTTTTGGGGGTGTTCAACGTGGAGGACACCTTCTACGACAAGCCAGAGGAAGAGCTGCGCGCCCAAAACCTGCCCAACTACATTGCCAGCGCCCCCACCATTGCCGAGATGACCGAATTTGCCCTGGCGCGGATCTCCCGCAATCCTAAGGGCTTCTTCGCCGTCATCGAAGAAGAGGGCACTGATAACATGTGCAACAACCTCAATGCCTCTGGCTGCCTGGAGGCCATGAAGCGGGCCGACGATGCCATCGGGGTGATTCTCAACTTTATCGAGAAGAATCCCAAGACCTTCATGATTACCACCAGCGACAGCAACGCCGGCGGGATGCAGTTGGTGGATATCGAATCCGCCGAGGAGCCGCTGCCCCCTACTGACCCCGAAGGCAGTGGTGCCCCCATTGACGGAGTTGACGGCACGGGCACAAAGCCGTTTATTTCTGCTCCTGACAAGAATGGCAAGCGCTATCCCTTTGCCGTGGCTTGGGCTACCGGAGATGACGTCGGCAGTGGAGTCATTGCTCGCGCTGCGGGCTTGAACGCCCAAGAGTTGGTGCCGACCACCGGGATCCTGAACACGGACATTTATCGGATTCTCTACTTCGTGCTCTTCGGGGAGCGCATCCCCAGCGAGCTGAAGCCCTAGTGCTGCAGTTACCTGCTTTGGACGGGCATTTGCCTTAAGCTCTGGTAGCCACGGGGGATCCATTGGATCCCCTTTTTTTACGAGACTACACAACGCTTGGATTTCTATGATCGTTTGATCGTTGAACAGACTTGGAGTACCCCTGCTGCACCGCCTGGTAGCGCCGTTTGAACTCCTGCTGCTGCACCTTGTGATCCACGATGGGATCCGGATAGCCACAGCTTCGCCGTTCCCGCAAAGCCCAGGATCCCTTGGGGTCATCCCCCACCCACAGCAGAGCAGGCGTATCCAGCCCTGCCAGCTCCGGCAGATAGCGGCGGATGTACTCTCCTTCCGGGTCATAGCGGGCTGCTTGCGTGGCCGGGTTGAAAATGCGCAGGGGCTTGGGATCCGTTCCCACACCGGCGCTCCACTGCCAACCGCCGTTATTGGCCGCCAGATCCCCATCCACCAGCTTTTGCATAAAGTAGCGTTCTCCCCAGCGCCAATCGATGAGCAGATCCTTGGTTAAAAAGCTGGCTACAATCATGCGGCAGCGGTTGTGCATCCAGCCGGTTTCGTTCAGTTGGCGCATGGCCGCATCCACAATGGGGTATCCCGTCTGCCCCGCACACCAAGCCTGAAACCAGTCCTGCCGATTGTCCCACTCCAGTGCATCAAAGGCTCGTCGATAGGCTCCGGTTTCCACGTGGGGCCAGTGGGCCAAGACATGCTTGTAAAACTCTCGCCAGCACAGCTCCTGCCGCCAAGTTTGCAAGCTGCTTTCGGCTTCTTCGCTGCGCACCTCGGCCTCTACTTCTCGCGTGGCCTGCCAAACCTGGCGAATGCCGAGGGTTCCCCAACACAAGTGGGGGCTGAGCAGAGAAGTGCCCGGCTCAGCCGGGAAGTTGCGGGCTCGCTCGTAGTCCAAAATGCGCAAACCCTGACAAAAGTCTTCCAAAAGGGCTTGAGCCGCTGCTTCCCCCGCTGCTGGGATCCGCTGGTCGCAGACAAAGCCCAAATCTGCCAAAGTCGGTAGAGGCTGCGCTTTTAGTCCCGATACCGGCTGCAGACCCTCGGGGGTTGGGTAGGGATCCCGCTTGGGCAAGCTCGACCACCTGCGCCAGAAGGGAGTGAAAACCGAATAGGGCTCTCCAGCTTGGGTCAGCACTTCCCCCGGCCCATGCAGCAGCATGTCTTGGTAAGAGAAGGACTGGATCCCGGCTTCGGCCAAACCGGCCCGCACCCAACTGTCCTGCTGCAGGGCAAACAGCTCCACATCGGCATTCCAAAATACGGCCTTGGCTCCCAGGTCAATGGCCAAGCATCGCAACTCCACCAGGGGATCCCCCAGCCGCCAGATCAGCGGGATCCCCATCTGGGCGTAGCGCTCTTGGAGCTCTTGCAGAGCCTGAAGCAAAAAGGCCACCCTAGCTGGGGCCATGTCCGACCGTCTCAGCATCTGCGGGTCGAAAATGAAGACAGGCACCACCTGAGCGCTGCGCTGGGCTGCCTCATGCAGGGCTGTGTTGTCCTCTAACCGCAGATCGCGACGATGCCAAAGCAAAACGGGGGAAGTCATAGGCTGCCAAGCAATGGGATCCCATCTTGGCTGGTTTCCACCGCCTCTTTCAACTCACCCCCCCCAAGGCCGGGATCCTGGGCAGCCAGAAGCTACACTGCGTTGTAAAGAACCTTGAAGAACCCTATCAAAGCTCTAGACTGTCGAACACCCGACTGGGACAATAGCGGCAGCGCTCATCCGGCTTTTGCTGGCCATCGCTGTATCCCATCGCGTAAGCTGTATCCCCCAACATCACCACCAGCTGAGTCAGCTTCAGGGAAAGCAACGGGTCAAGCGGCTCCGTCACATTCAGCATGAACTGCTCAATGGAGCGCCGCAGCGCCTCTGGCATCTTGATCATCACGTCTCCATCCATCCATCGATGGCTTTAGGTATTCATACTCAAGGCAAGATGGACATGGACTCAGGATAAAGGTGGAAGGAAGAGATGCTCGTAGCATTGGCTACTGTTCTTGGGGCCAAGCTGGCGGGGGCTATGCTTCACACCGACCAGAGCAGGCTTGCGGATGATGTTAGCCTAGGTATCCAAAAATGGCGACAGCGCGACGAGTGGCACGGGTAGCAGAACTGATCAAACGAGAGGTCAGCCAAATCCTGCTCTCGGAGATCAAAGATGACCGGGTCGGGGCAGGGATGGTCAGCATTGTGGATGTCGAGGTTTCCAATGACCTGCAAAATGCTCGCATCTTCGTCAGCATTTATGGGGATGAGACAGCTCAACACCGGGCCATGGAAGGGTTAGCGGCGGCCACACCCTTTGTGCGGCGGGAAATCGGCCAGCGCCTCAGCCTGCGACGGGTGCCAACAGTGGTGTTTTTGCAGGATCGCTCTTTGGAGCGGGGATCCCGCGTTTTGGCTCTGCTTAACCAACTGAGACAGACCTCTGAGGCCCAGGAACCGGAGGGATCCCAAGCTGGGGTTGAGGACACCGCCGAGGGCGAAGAAAACGAATCGAGCGGCGAATAGTTGCACCATTTCGAGGGATCCGCGCTGGAGCTCAGCCTGCTTTGCACGAGAGAGCAAAGGATCTGCCTTGATGGCCACTAGATAGAGGGGCCTTTGCTTTGCAGCAATGCGGACAACATCCAAGAAAAGTTTTTGACGTTCGCGTAAGCGGGCCGGAGGCCCTGAAGTTCTTGGATTTGTTAGGCTTAAGGGAGCCATACAGCCCTTCCTCTGGTCATCCATCTGTACAGGACTCAATGTCTGCGGCACGCTTGCGCAAACCAGAGCGCTCTGCTCCAATGGGCAGCGGCGTTGTTGTGGTCAACCTGCGAAAGGGCTGTAAAGTTGCTGTTCATGCCTTTTCTGCCTTTTCATGGATGTTCAAAGCCCACTGCAACCGGATCCCTCTTTAGCGGGTGCTACTCCACTCCAAGCTCTGCAGGCCCTCAACCAGAGTGTTGCCGAAGCTCTGGTTTCCTGCTTGAAAGGGCAACCCCAACAGGCCACTCAGCACCTTTTGCTGGCTCTGCCGCAGCTCATGGCAGCTCTGGGGGCCTTGAGGCAAAAATCTTCCGTTCGCGTAAGCGGGCCGGAGGTCTTGGCCGAGCCTGCAGGCTGCCCTTCAGAAGCCCAGCCCAAGCGCATCCTTCACATCGAAGGCAACCGCGTGGAAGTGTGGGTGGATAACCAAATTCGCAGCAGTTGGAGCATTTGGTCGGTGGGAGATCTCAAGGAAGTCTGCCGGCTGGCAGAAGAGTTTGACTGTGGCCTCAGCTATTCTCTAGGAGAAAACTCAGAGTCTCAGTCGGAAATGCTGCTGTTGCCCCCCAATTCTGCTGGTGTGTCCGACCGACTCTCCAACCCCGTTCGCGCAAGCGGGCCAGACGCCTCAGGCTCCGCCGCCTAGTACCCTCAGCTTCGGTTGCTGCTTTTGCTGCTCAAATCCCCATGGCAGAACCCCAACGGCTACAGAAGCTCTTGGCTCAGCAGGGATTGGCCTCGCGTCGCCAGGTGGAAGCTTGGATCCTGGCCGGGCGCATTCGAGTGAACGGGAAGGTGGTCACTGAGCTGGGCTCCAAAGCCGATCCAGAGCGGGATCGCATCGAGGTGGATGGTCAGGTGATCCCTTTGGCCAAGGATCCGGCGCGCTATGTTTTGCTCCTGCACAAGCCGGTGGGGGTTTTGTCAACCTGTGCAGATCCTTGGGGACGCAAGACGGTGCTGGATCTGCTCCCCCCATCTTGGAAACGGCAAACCCGCCTCTACCCGGTGGGCCGGCTGGATGCGGACAGCAGTGGCGCTTTGCTGCTCACCAATGATGGCGACTTGACCTTGAAGCTGACCCATCCGCGCTATCATCTGCCCAAAACCTACCGGGTACAGGTACAAGGGCATCCGAGTCAGGCCACTCTGCAACATTGGCGAGACGGAGTAGACTTAGAGGGGTACACCACTCTGCCGGCGGAGGTGGAGTTTTGTCCTGCCCCGGATTTCCGGCAAAGGGAGCATCCCAATTGCTCCTGGCTGAGGGTGGTGTTGTTTGAGGGACGCAACCGGCAAATTCGGCGGGTGGCGGAGCGTCTTGGGCATCCGGTGCTCAGCTTACATCGGGAAGCCATTGGCCCACTGGGCTTGGGCAACCTGAAAGCAGGCCAGTTCCGCCAGTTGGATCCCCATGAGCTCCAAGCTTTGCTGGCCCCTCTCACCGGGCACAGCAGCTCATCCTCGCTCGGGAAGCGCCCTCTAAGGCCTCCGGCCCGCTCACGCGATTAGCTCGTCAGAGCCTCTAACTGAGTGCAAACTCTCACAGTAGCCTCCTTTCTTCCGCAGGTGGCCAAATGATGCAAGAGCCAGCACACTCTTTAGAAGCCCTGGGATCCCTGTTGCGGCAAACACGGGAGGCACGGGGACTGACGTTGACAGAAGTAGCTAACGATACCTTCATTCGCTGCCAATATCTGCAGGCGCTGGAGGAAGCTGACTTGAGCCGGTTACCGGAGCCGGTGTATGTGCAAGGGTTTCTCAAGCGCTATGCCGACTATTTGGGGTTGGATGGCGAAACCCTCTCTCGGCGTGCCTCTCCGCTTTTATCGGCCAAAACCCCCCGCGCGCCAGCTCCTCTTGCCGTTGTCGGCCAGCAACCTGCCTTTGCCCTGCGTCCTCTCCACCTTTGGGCCGCTTATGTGGTGCTGATTGTGCTGACGGTGGGGGGATTGTCGGCTCTTTTGGAAGGCACAGGCAATCCCTTTGGGCGTTGGCTGGTGAGCCTGTCAACGGTCAGTCGGGAGGGATCCGGCCAGCAACCGCCTGCTGCCAACTCCCCGGATCCCACTCTGTCGGCAGCTCAGCCCACGGCCCGCCAACTGTTTCCCACCCTCGACCAATGGACGCGCATTCAGGGCGTCTTCCCCGAGGTCTTGGAAGCTCACTCAGGGGGGGCGGGGCGCAAGCCGGTGCGTCTGGATATTCGCGTTGTGGAGCGCCCTTCCTGGTTGCGGGTCATCGCCGATGGGCAAACGGTTTTTGAGGCCACCTTACAGCCAGGGGCCGAGTTGAATTGGGAAGCGGAGCAGTCAATCGTGTTGCGTACCGGCAATGCGGGCGGTGTGTTGGTGACCTTTAACGACCGGGAGCTTGGAGTGATGGGCCGATTTGGGGAAGTGAAAGAGCTGATGTTCGAGCCGGGGTTGGATATTCAGTCGCTGCAGTAGGAACCCAGCCAAATGATCATCCCGTTGCGCTTGGCGTTATCGGCGGCAGAGTAGGAGCAATCTCCCACCCTTGGGAGCCAAGCTGCTGCAGCAGGTGCCGGACTTTGTCTATGTCTTTATCGCCGGGGTGGCGTTCCACACCACTGGAGAGGTCGATGCCGCTTGGCTGCAGGTGGCTGAGTGCCTGCAGAACATTGTCCGGGTTCAGACCACCGGCCAGTAGCCAAGGCAAGGGCAGGGAGCGGTGGGCAAGTTCTGGCCAATTCAGGGTTCGCCCCGTTCCCCCCGCCTGTTGGGGGTGATAGGCATCCAAAAGCAGCACCTCCACACAGTCTCGGTAGAGATGGGCTACTTCCAGATCCGCCGGCTGGCGAATGCGCAGGGCTTTGATGCGGCGGATCCCGGGAAGCCATTTCCCCAATTGCTGACAATCCTGCGGGGATTCTTGGCCATGCAACTGGACAGCCGTGAGGCCCACCGTTTCTACCCAGGCGGCGATGGCGCGGGGATCCTGATCCAGGAAGACCCCTACTTTTTCCACGTGGTCGGGCAGGGATCCCACCCAACGAGCCATTTCCGAGAGGGGCAAATAGCGGGGGGTATTGGGCACCGCGATGAACCCAAGGGCACTCACCCCCAGCGCGGCGATGGCCTCCGCCTGATCCTGACGGGTGATGCCGCAGATTTTGACAAACAACCGGCCCATTGGGAGCACCACCAAAACAATTGGCTGCTGGTTCTTGGATGGTTCTGAGAGCGCTGATACATCTACTTTTGTTCAGGGCGCATTTGCAGAGGATCCGGCTGTTCCGGGTGAAGCTTGTTGATCCGGCGCACCATTTGCCATAGCCGTCCAAAGTTGCGCTGGTTGAAGTGCATCACCAGCCGTGGCAGATGGGCAATATCTTCCTCGGCTTCCTCCGGCAAAGCCCCAGTTTGCTCGATCCGGCCCGAATCGAGAATATCGGCAAACTCTTCGTTTAAGATGTCTAGGGCTTCCGGTGAGAGTCTGGTGTTCAAGCGCAAAACCAGGAGTTCCCGCACGTAGCGATTGCTGTGAAAGACGCGATAAAAATCGACAATCTGCTGGCAGGCATCTTCCACGTCGTCGGTTAGGGTGTAGAGGAAGAGATCTTCTGGGCTGATCAAGCCGCGACCGAGCAGGTGCTCCCGCACGTATTCGTCCCATTCTTTCCAGTAGCAGCCACCTGTTCTGTCCACCAGCACCAAGGGCATGAGCTTGGTTTTGCCGGTTTGCATCAGGGTTAGGCATTCAAAGGCTTCATCCTGAGTGCCGAAACCGCCGGGAAAAAGCACCAGCGCGTCGGTTTCTTTAACAAAAAAGAGCTTGCGGGAAAAGAAATACTTGAAGTTGATAACCCGATCGCTGGCAGCAATAACGGGATTGGCCATTTGCTCAAAGGGAAGCTGGATATTGAGCCCAAAAGAGTTTTCCAGCCCTGCCCCTCGGTTGCCGGCTTCCATAATGCCGCCGCCGCCCCCCGTCATCACCATGAATCCCCGTTGACTGATGCAGTAGGCGAACAACTGGGCCTGGCGATATTCGGGACTTTCTGGCCCCAGTCGTGCCGACCCGAAAACGGTGATCTTGCGTTGGTGGGCATAGTTTTGGAAGGCGGCAAACCCCTGCTCCAGATCCTCAAGAGTAGCCGCCAAGATCTTGGCATCTAAACGGCTCAGCTCCAGGGATCCCATGCGCTGCAGCGACTGCAAAATACGCAGCCAGGCCGTCCGGTTGGGATGATACTCCAACTGCTTTAGGCGGGTCTCAGCGTTGGAAAAAACTTCTTGCAGAAGGGAAGAAACGGAATCGGTCAAGCTGGGATCCTAAAGTTCTCTGGAATTACTTTAATCAGTTCTCGGCACAAAATGGTAGCTGGGTTCTAATCCAGAACCCAAAAGTTACATTCTGAAACACCCAAGGCATAGCCCTCAGGCTTCGGCAGGTGTGTCGAAGTGCTTTTCCAAAATCGTGGTTAGAGTTGCCTTGGGTACGGCGCCAACCACCACATCCACTTTCTGGCCGCCCTTGAACAACATCAGGGTGGGAATGCTGCGAATACCGTACTGGCTGGCAGTTTGAGGGTTCTCGTCGGTGTTGATTTTTACAACCTTAACTTTGCCAACATACTGCTCAGCTATCTCCTGAACCACAGGAGCCACCATCCGACAGGGGCCACACCAAGGTGCCCAAAAATCAACCAGAACTGGAATATCGCTGCGCAGCACCTCTGCCTCAAAGGTGGCATCAGCGATATCTATTGCTGCAGACATGCCTGGATAACTCCTGAAACAACACCTGTCACGGTCTCTGATCTTAGCACAGCCCCCAGGCTGCTGGTGACCGAAAACTCGGCGTCGCAGGCCCCGGCATTCATGCCTGGGGATAAGTCACCGTCTCATGACAGGACGGGAGACTCGCTCCACCCGCTTATGGAAGGGTGCAGCGTTAAAGGTGAAGTAGAAGTATCTGGGGTGTTTTGGCATCTCAGTAGTTGAGGAGATGGCGTCCCCCACGAGGATATAGGCCCTCGTGTAGCCCATTGCAACGAAGCGCGAGGAGCGTGGAGCGATGGAAAAAATCCCCCGGCTTTAGCCGTGGGGAGAACGTTAACGATCTGGCTGGACTGGCCGGATTAGTATTGGTGAGCTGGGATCCCTTAGACGGCCTTCAGACAAATACCATTGGCTTATGACGGATTTTCTCGAAAGCAGCCGCATCAAAACGGTAGAGGGTTGCCGGTCTGCCTGTTCCTTGGGAACTTTTCTGGCCGGTATCTTGCAAGATACCCAGTTTCAGTAGGCGGGCGCGAAAATTGGAGTAGTCGGAGAACCCCTCGCCCAAAACGGTGCCGTAGAGCTGGTAGACCTCCCCTAGCGTGAAGGTGGCGGGCAAAATGTCAAAGGCAATCGGACTGTACTCCAACTTGGCGCAGAGGCGACGGCGGGCATAGCGGCAAATCTCTTCGTGGTCAAAGGCTAAAGAGGGAATTTGGTCGGCGGGATACCAGGCAATGCCCTCCACTCCGTCTGCCAGCAATTCAGCATCCTGGAACCGCACCAGGGCAAAGTAGCTGACCGACAGGTAGCGCACTCCATAGCCATCCTCGGCCTCGCGGGGATCCCGCTCCGGCCCCCCGAAGGTGTAGAGCTGCTCCAGATAGAGGTTTTTAACACGAATTTTCTCCGCCAAGATGCGGTAGGCCGCTGCTTCTAGGGATTCTGAGCGCCGCACCAGTGTTCCTGGCAGGGCCCAGCAACCGCGGAAGGGATCCTCCCGCCGCCGCACCAGCAGCACCAGGAGGCGATTCTGCTCAGTGTCGATGGAGAAAATGACCGCATCCACGCCCACCCGGAACTCCGCCAAGGCGATCCGGTTCTCCGATGGGCCTGCCACGATGCGGGATCCCTGCATAGCTTGGCACTGAATCCTCCACCAACAGCCTACCCAGTTTGTCCCTCCAGAGGGAGCTACCAGCCTGGACCACCGTCTTGCCAGTCTAAGCCCTATCTGGGGCGAAGGCTTTCGTGTCGCGGGGAAGATGGGTTGCTAAAGGTGTGCAAAAGAACCCCGACTCAGGCAACACTTTTACTTTTTGCGCGATTTGGCTCTTTTTCAGCCACGGAGGACCCCTCAGCGAGGGGGAACAGCCGACCTTGCCCAACAGCAATGTGAACCCGCGCGCCCACAGGCAGGGCTTCCCGGGCTAGGGCGTGCAATTCTTTGCCGGCTGCTGTGATCAGGCAATAGCGGTACTCTCGCCCCAAAAACTGTCGATCCCGAATGACAATGCCGCCCTGAGGATCAGGATGCAAATGCAACTCCTCCTGTCGAACCATCAACTCTGCGCAGCGCAAGCTGGGGTCGGGCTGATCCCTCAAAGCCTGGAATGGGATGTGCAGCAGCTCTTCAGCCTGCCAACCCAACTCCCGCCGCTCACAGCGCAGAAAGTTGGCCTGGGTAATAAACTCTGCCACAAAGCGGGTAGCCGGCTCCCGATAGACCTCCTCCGGGGATCCCCATTGCTCAATACGGCCTTCCCGCATCACCGCCACCCAGTCGGAGAGGCAGAGAGCCTCCTCTTGGTCGTGGGTGACAAAAATGGCCGAGGTCTGGGTTTGCTTGAGGATTTTGCGGATTTCTTCCCGCAGGTAGTAGCGCACCTGCACATCCAAATTGCTCAGCGGCTCATCCAACAGGATCAAGCTAGGCCTGGGGGCCAAAGCCCGCGCCAAAGCCACCCGCTGCTGCTGCCCGCCCGAAAGCTCGTGGGGATAACGATGGGTGTAGTCTTCCAGGCCCACCAACCGCAACACCTCGTAAGCGCGTTCCCGCGCCTGTTGGGCAGTGCCTCGCAACTCAGCTCGCAACTCAGTTGGGGAGGAGCGATTGCCACCCCCTGCCGCCGACGCAAACGGGGTAGTGGGTCGGAGGCCAAACATCACATTGGCCAACACGTTCAAGTGGGGAAACAGGGCAAAATCCTGAAACACCAGCCCCACTCCCCGTCGCTCCGGTGGGATCCACTGCCCCTCCCCAGCCACAACCTGCCCCCCCAGCAGGATCCGCCCGCTATCCGGCTGCTCAAATCCGGCAATGGTGCGCAATAAGGTGGTTTTCCCACAACCTGATGGGCCCACAATGCTGAGGATGTCTCCTTGGGGCAGGCGAAACTCGACTTCCCGCAAAACCAACTGCCGCTGGCCGGGAAACCCCTTGCTGATGCCCTCGAGCTGAAGGATGTAGGAGGGATCCTCGCGCACGGCAGTGGGACTTGGAGAAAACAAGAACTCAGCCATGACGGTTGTTGTTGCAAAAGATTTTCACTATTTTTACCACACTACCATGTCCCCGGATCCCGTCCAACCGGATCGAGATCCAACAGCCAGCAGCCAGATCTTGAGCAGGACAGAATAAGGTTTCTACGCCTCGCCCTGATTCCAAGCGAAGCAGCGGAAAATCAGTGTTAAACTTAGTTAACGAAGTTTCTCAGGCCTGGGCGGCGCTTGCTTGTGTGGCGCACGCCAGAGGCTTGTTGTAAATGAGTTTTGAGACAAAGTTTCCCGAACGTGCTCTGATTACAGGGGCCAGTCGAGGGATCGGCAGAGCGGTAGCCCTAGCCCTAGCCCGACAAGGGATAGCGGTGGCTCTGGTGGCCCGCTCCCAACCTGATCTGCTAGCGGTGCAGGCCCAAATCCAAGACCAGGGGGGTAAGGCAGCGGTTTTTCCCATGGACTTGGCCGACTTAGCAGCTCTGCCCCAGCAGTTGCAGGCTCTCCTGGATCGATTTGGCGTCTGCGATGTCTTGGTCAATAATGCGGGCATGGCCCACGTTGGCCCTTTGGCCACCTTACCTTTGTCGGATTGGCAGCGAGTGATCGACTTGAACTTGACGGCAGCTTTTCTGTGTGCCCAAGCCGTACTTCCCGGAATGCGCCGGCAGCGCTGCGGCACGATTGTCAACGTCATCTCGATTGCGGGCAAGCGAGCTTTTCCCAACTGGGGAGCTTACTGTGCCAGCAAGTTCGGCCTAATGGGCTTTTCTCAAGCTTTGGCCGAAGAGGAACGACAGCATGGCATTCGGGTCACCAGCCTGTGCCCTGGTGCCGTGGACACGTCCCTCTGGGATACGGGCACGGTAGGGGTCAACTTCGACCGTTCCAAAATGCTCTCGCCGGAATGGGTAGCCGATTTGATTACCTATATTGTTCGGTTGCCCACAGGTGCGGTGGTGGAAGATCTCACCTTCATGCCTGCGGTGGGAGCCTTTTAGACCTGGCTGGTTTGGGGTTGCCCGTGACTTGGGAGGGTTTTGGCTATCGCAGCCTTTGACTGGATGCCACCTGAGCTGAGTTGCATGCACCGAGTTCTCTTAGCCTTTCGTTAACCAAGGAATATCCTGCTATGACCCTTGCGAAACCCGGATCTGGCTCGCAATCTCGAATGGATGACAAAGCCCATTTCAAGTCTCGGGTGATTCGAGATCGAGCCACTTTTGCGGAAGAAGAATTGGGTAGCTCGGATGTCTCAGATCCGGCTATGGTGGCGGCGGTGGAGACGCTGCTGCGGGGGATCGGGGAGGATCCCCAACGGGAGGGGCTGCGAAAAACCCCGGAACGAGTGGTTGCGGCTTTGAAGTTTTTGACCAGTGGGTATCGGCAGTCTTTGGAGGAGCTACTGAACAGTGCCATCTTTGATGAGGGCCATGACGAGATGGTGCTGTTGCGGGATGTGTCTCTGTTTAGCCTGTGCGAGCACCATCTGCTGCCCTTTATCGGCAAAGCCCATGTGGCCTACATCCCCAGGCAAAAGGTGGTGGGCCTAAGCAAAATTGCCCGTATCGTCGAGATGTACTCCCGCCGCCTGCAGGTTCAGGAACGCCTGACACGGCAAATTGCTGAGGCCTTGATGGAGGTGCTGGATCCCTACGGGGTGGGGGTGGTTATCGAGGCTACCCACATGTGCATGGTGATGCGGGGGGTACAAAAGGCCGGCTCCTGGACGGTCACCAGCTCGATGGTGGGGGTGTTTCAGGAGGATCCCCGTACCCGTGAGGAGTTTTTGAGTCTTATTCGCCATCCGTCCAATTTTTAGGGAGCTTCCCGGAGCTTTGCCGGTGGTTGGGTTGAGTTAACCCTCTGCTCAGGCTGGGAATACTAGCCTAAGATCGACGCAAACCCTGCCAGAAGCGAGGCTTGTCATGAGCGAGGTCAGCCCCGAAAACCAGTTTCCCACCGATTTGGACTCCAATTGGCAGCCCCCGGCTCCGCCGGTCATGCAGCGTCCGTCTCGTCCGGCTGCTCCGGTGCCCCCGGTGGAGCCTCCAACGCAACTGGATCCGGTGCTCGGTTCAGCTTCCCAAGGGATGGGATCCCGGCCTGTCAACGCCAAAAGCCCCCCCAACCCCATTCTGGGTCGGCCCCTTCCTCCTGGTGTGGCTGTCGCTCCCCCTCAGGTACCGGTGCCTGTGCCGGGCTCTGCCGCTTCTCCTCAGATGCCCCCGCCCACCCCGGCTCCGGCTGCTGCTGCTCGGCCTCCAGTGCCGCCGCCCAGCCCCAATCCTGCTGCCCCGCCTTTTGCGCCACCAGCTCGCCCAACGGCTGCCGGTCGGATCCCAGTGGCTCCAGCTGCTCCTGCGGGCCTGACTCTGCGCCAACTGGTGCAGGAAGCCTATGACAAAGGCTACTCCGATATTCATTTGGGGGTGGGGGAAGTGCCTCGCTTTCGGGATCGGGGGCAAATGCTTTTGACCAACTACCCGGTCACCACCACCGAGATGTTCTATGGCTGGCTGCGGGAAAGCCTGCCGGAGAGCCAAATTCGCCAGTTTGAGGAATGTTTGGAACTGGATACTGCCATCCAGTACGAGGGTTTGGTGCGGTGTCGGGTCAACTGCTTTGTTTCCCTTCTTGGCCCGGCTATGGTGATGCGTCTGATCCCGTTGAAAATTTTGACGCTGGAGCAGTTGCGGGCACCGGAAGTGCTAAAGCGCATTGCCGAAGAGCACAAAGGCTTGGTTTTGGTGACCGGCCCCACCGGATCCGGTAAGTCCACAACCTTGGCAGCGATGGTGGACTACATCAATTCCAACTTTCCCAAACACATCATTTCCATTGAGGATCCCATCGAGTTCGTCCACCAGAGCAAGAAATCGATGGTGCGGCAGCGGGAGGTCGGGATCCACACCCTGGAATTTGCCAATGCCCTGAAAGCCTCTCTGCGGGAAGATCCGGACATCATCCTGATTGGGGAGATGCGGGATCGAGAGACGGTGGATATTGCCCTGAAGGCCGGCCAGACGGGCCACTTGGTCTTTGGAACCCTGCACACCAACAGCGCCGTCCGCACCATCGAGCGTCTGCTGGGGATTTACAAGCCGGAGGAACAGGAGCCGATGCGCCTGCAACTGGCAGAAACCCTGGTGGCGATCATCGCTCAAACCCTGGTGCGCACCACCGATGGCAAGCGAGCTGCGGCCCACGAGATCATGCGCAACACCGATGCCATTCGCGACTACATCAAGCGGGGGGCGGTGGACGAAATTGAGGAACTGATCGCCGACGGCTCCTATGAGGGCATGTGTACCATGAATCAATCCCTGTTTAGGCTTTACCAAGAGGGGCGGATTACCGAAGAGGTGTGTCTGGAGGCTGCCCCACGCCGCAATGAGATGGCCCAATGGCTGCGAGGCCGGATCTAGGGCCAGTCTCGAGATGGAGTCACGCCAAAGTGCTTGAGGGAAGGTTTGCCCTATCCTAAACTGGGAGCAGCCGGCGGCGCTGGCTTGCCGAGCTACCTGCTCATCTCTTGGGCCGACCTTGGGCTGGGGGGATGGGTTGCGAATTGATGAACCGAATTGAAAGCAAGTTAGAAAACAGGAGAATCCCTACCGTGAGCGTGATCAACCAGATCATCGAGACCGCGGATGACCAGCTGCGTTACCTCTCAGTTAGCGAACTGGAAGCCATCAGGAATTACATGACCACCGGCGAGAGGCGCTTGCAAATCGCTCAGGTGTTAGCAGAAAACAAAAAGCGCATCATTGACCAGGCCCAGAAGCAGCTATTCGCCAAGCGGCCCGAGTACGTGCAACCCGGTGGCAATGCCTACGGTGACAAGCGCTACAACCAATGTTTGCGAGATTACGACTGGTACCTGCGTCTGGTGACCTATGGCATTATTGCCGGCAGCAAAGAGCCGATTGAGTCTATCGGCCTGATAGGGGTGCGGGAAATGTACAATGCCCTCAACGTACCCATCGCCGGCATGATCGATGCGATTGTCTTTTTGAAGGAAGCTGCCCTCAGCTTGTTGGAGCCGGCGGCAGCCGCTGAAGCCGCCCCTTACTTTGACTACATCATCAATGCCATGAGCTAGGAAACTACAGGGATCCCAAGGCAGCCCGGGCATGTACGGCCACCTGTTCTTGGGAATCCTGGGCCAGCCGGGTCAGTCCGGCGCGAGCGGCTTCTGTTCCCAACTTGGCCAGGGCAATGCAGACGCGGTAGCGCAGTTGCCAGTCGTCGGAATCAATGAGGGGATCCAGGTAGGGGATGGCCCGCGGATCCCCCAGATCGCCCAAGGCAGCGGCAGCGGCTGTGGTGATCAGCTCGCTCTTGTCCTGCAAAGCTTCCACCAGAGTGTCGAAGGCGGCAGGGTTCCCCAGCTCTCCCAGGGCAGCGATGATGCTAAACCGTACCAGCCACTCCGTTTCTCGCCGATAAGCTTCCAGGAGATCGGCCAGGGCCTGTGGCTGCTTGAGATCCCCCAGGGCAGCGGCGGCAGCAGCCCGCACATCGAACTCCGGATCCTCTCGCAAAGAGCGCTGCAAAATGGGCAACAGTAGGTTCGGATCGACGCCAGACAGGGTGCCCATCTGGCTGATGGCAGCATAACGGACGCGGGCATTCCCGTCGTGAATCGCTCGCTGCAGCAATGTCAGGGCTTCTGGCCCAGGCAGTTCTCTGGCTTTGTTGACAGCGCGCAGCCGATTTCCCAAGTCTTGTGAGTTCAACAGCTCCAGCAAAGCGGGCAGTGCCGGAGGATCCCCAGAGGTTGTTGTCATATCCCATTCTCTCCATAACCCTCCTCGGCCATAGCGAGGGAGGAAAAGCCGATGTTATTATCTTGAAGCAGTGCATCCAGTCCCTTGATCTTATGGCCTTATTGCAACAAGAGAAGCAGCAGATCATTGAGAGCTATCGACTGCACGACACCGACACCGGTTCTGCCGAGGTTCAGGTGGCTCTGCTCACCAGTCGCATCAACCAGCTCTCTCAGCACCTTCAGAGAAACCCGAAGGATTTCAACTCCCGCCGCGGCCTGCTGATGATGATCGGTCGTCGCAAGCGTTTGCTCAACTACATCGCCAAGCATTCTCCTGACCGCTTCCGGGAGCTGGCCGAACGGCTGAACATCCGGGTGAAAAAGTAGGCAGCCCATCCAAAACGCTATCGGAGATCTGTCTTCGTGGGCAAATCCAGCCGCCAGTCCAAAACCTTTCGCCGTCGCTCCCCCTCCGCCTCTGTTGAGGTGGAGAAGAAGCCGGCCAAGAAGGAGCCTGTTGCCGTGATTCCCCCTGAGGTCAGCCGGCGGATGGTGCGGCGGATTCTGGTGTTTTCTGGGATCCCTTCTGGGCTGGGCCTGAGCAGCTTTTTTGTGAATTACTATCTCTTGACCAACCATGTGGTCGCTCTGCCCCCCTACTTCACCTTGGCAGAGTCGCTGACCTTGTTTGGCCTTGGTTTTTTGGGCATCAGCTACGGTGTGTTCTCAGCTTCCTGGGATCCCGAGCCGGGATCCCTGCTGGGCATTGGAGAGTTTCGGCGCAATTTGGGCAACGTCATCCAACAGTGGCGGGAATCTGCTGCCCGATCTTCTGAATCTTCTGACTCTAGGGAAGCCTAACTGCTCTCCCGTCGCCTTTTCCAGGCCGGTTGCTGCCTACAATCAAGAGGGATCCAAGTCCATTCTGGCGGCAGCGGCTACCCCCAGTTCTCCAGCATGAAAATAGCCTACTTCGACTGTGCGGCGGGCATTGCCGGCGATATGTGTCTAGGAGCCCTGCTGGATTGCGGGGTGCCTTTGGAGTACCTCAACCGTCAGCTCCAGGCGTTGGGCATCGAGGGGGAATATAGCCTGCAGGTGAGCCGGGTGCAGCGGTGTGGGCAGCCTGCTCTGCAAGCTGTGGTGGAGGTGCTGGGATCCCAGAGTGGGGGATCCCTTGCTCGGCATTGGGCAGAGATTCAGGCTTTGATCGCGGGATCCCAGCTTTCCCCAGCCATCAAGACCCGCAGCCTGGCGGTGTTTGAAAAGTTGGCGCAGGCAGAAGCAAAAGTCCATCAAGTGCCCGTGGAAAAAGTGCACTTTCACGAAGTGGGGGCAGTGGATGCTTTGGTGGATATTGTCGGCACTTGCATCGGCCTGGATTGGCTGCAGGTGGAGCGGGTGTTGTCATCCCCCCATCCTATTGGGGGCGGCTGGGTGAGCACAGAGCATGGCAAATTGGCCGTGCCGGTGCCGGCGGTGATCGAGCTGTGGGAAATGGGCCGCGTGCCGGTGTTCAGCAACGGGGTGGAAGCGGAGCTGGTGACCCCCACAGGAGCAGCCTTGGCCGTGGCGTTGGCGGAAGAGTTTGGCCCCTGTCCGCCGATGCGGGTGGAAAAAGTGGGGCGTGGGGCCGGTGCCCAAGAGCTGCCTATTCCCAACGTGTTTCGTCTCTGGATTGGGGAAGCCGATGGGGGAGAGCTAACGGAAACGGTATCGGTGTTGCAGACCCAAATTGACGATCTCAACCCCCAAGTGATTGCCTACACCTGCGAGCAGTTGTTGGCCCTGGGGGCCTGGGACGTGTTTACCCAGCCGATCACCATGAAACAGGGGCGGCCGGGGATCCTGCTTACCGTCATCTGTCCGCCGGATCGGGTGCCGGAGTGTCAAGATCTCATCTTCCGGGAGACCACCACCCTGGGCATTCGCCACTTCCAACAGCAGCGCACCCTACTGGAGCGGGTCATTGAGCGGGTGGAAACCCCTTACGGCCTGGTAGACATCAAAGTGGCCCGCCACCATGGCCGCATCGTCAACGCTCAGCCGGAGTTTCGCGACTGTGTGGCCCGCGCCCAGGAGTTTCACGTGCCGGTTCAGACGGTGTGGCTGGCGGCCCAATCGGCTTGGCAAAGCCGGTTGCAAGGTTGAAGGGACACTGGCTTTAAGCAAGGGGTGTGTGGGTGAGCAAGACCCAGAGCCAAGACGGTTTGGATGGGACAAGGGGGATCCGCGTTTCACCCCCAATGAATCCGCTCCTGTTGAACACAGATTGGCACCCATGGCCTGCTAGCCTGGGAGATGTCGATCTTGCTCTCTCCGCCGACCGCAAAAATGGAATCCCAAGCCTCTCAATTTAACTTCGACCGCAAACTGTGGGATCGGTTTATCACCGTGGCCCAGCCCTACTTTTACCCCAGAGTGCGCTATGGGGGCTGGATCTTTTTGGGCTTGCTGGCAGCGGCCATGGTGTTTGTGGTTGCCCTGATGTTCTTTGTGGAGATTGGGGTAACTTTGGTCGGTCAAGCCCTGTTCCCGGAGTTTTTCACCAATGTGGCAGCCGGATTGGTGGCGCAAACGAAGAGAAACTTGTCCTCGCCAGTGCTGTGGGTGGCCTCGGTCAGCTTGGCTTTGAGCAGCCTTTGTTTTGGGGCAGTGTGGCGGCAGCTTCGCCAGCGCTGGTTGCAGTGGGTGCTGCTCACCTTTTTGCTGTTTCTGTCGCTGACGGTCAACCGGCTGAACGTGATGATCAGCTTTATCTTTCGGTTTATCGACACAGCTCTGCAGCAAAAAGAAGAGCCCACTTTCTGGCAATTTTTGATTATTTATGGAGTGCTGATTATCTCAGCTATTCCCATTTTGGTGATCTACCGCTACACTCGCCTCAAGCTAGGGCTGTTTTGGCGAGAATGGCTGACCGATCATTTTCTGGATCGCTACTTCGATCAGCGGGCTTACTACGAGCTGGATTCCAACGCCGCCAACACCGAAATCGACAACCCCGACCAGCGCATTTCCGAGGATGTTCGCTCCTTTACCGGCACCACCCTCTCCTTCCTGTTGGACATTCTCGACTCGATTCTCACCCTCTATGCTTTTACTGGCATTCTCTATGGTATTTCTCGTCCGTTGGCGTTGGGTCTGGTGGTCTATGCCACTATCGGTACTGCCATCGCCATTTTGGCCGGTCGCAAGCTGATCAAAATTAACTTCGATCAACTGCGCTACGAAGCTGATTTTCGCTACAGCTTAGTGCACGTGCGGGATAATGCCGAGTCCATTGCCTTCTACCAGGGAGAGGATCAAGAACTCAGGCAAATTTTGCATCGCTTTGGTGCGGCCTTGCGCAATTTTAATTTGCTGATCATCTGGCAGGCCATCATCGATATTTTCCAATACGCCTACAACTATTTCACCCGCATTGTGCCCTATGTCATCGTCGCCCCCCTTTACTTCAGCGGCGTGCGAGATTTCGGCACCATTACCCAAGCCACCATTGCCTTCAGCCAGGTGTTGAGCGCCCTCTCCATTGTGGCCAACCAGATTCAAAGCATTTCCAGTTTTGCCGCTGGGATCAACCGCTTAGGCTCCTTTCACGAGTCTCTGGAAGATCCGGCGCTGCGCCACACCGGCGCTCGGGAAAGCAACATTCAAACTCGCATTGCCCAGCAATTGGCGCTAAACCACGTCACTTTGCTCACCCCCAATTCAGAACGAACCCTGGTGCGGGATCTCTCCTTCGCCTTGGAAGCCGGCCAGCGGCTTTTGATTGTCGGTGTTAGCGGCAGCGGCAAAAGTTCCCTGTTGCGGGCCATTGCCGGCCTATGGACCAACGGCCAGGGATCCATCGCCCGCCCAGATACTCAGGAGATGCTCTTTTTGCCCCAGAAACCCTATATGCTGCTGGGATCCCTGCGGGATCAACTGCTCTATCCCAAACGCCGCCGAGACCTCACCGATGAAGATCTCATCCGAGTCTTGGCCCAGGTGAACTTGGGGGACTTGCCGGAGCGGGTGGGCGGCTTTGATGTGGAGAAAGATTGGGCCAGCACCCTCTCCCTTGGGGAGCAGCAGCGCCTTGCCTTCGCCCGCATTTTGATCACCCAGCCCCGCTACGCCATCTTGGACGAGGCCACCAGCGCCCTGGATGTGGCCAACGAAAAACTGCTCTACCTGCAACTGCAACACTTGAACACCACCTACATCAGCGTCGGCCATCGTCCCACCCTCTTGGCCTACCACGACCTGGTTTTGGAGCTGCAGGGGAATTGTGCCTGGCAACTGTGGTCGGTGCAGGAGTATGGTGCCCGCCTAGCCCTGGCTAGCTAGAAGCGCCGACATCTCCAGCTGACTCAAATAACAAGTTTTGCGGGTTTGGGACAAAACCCGGATAGGAGGCTGACTTTTCCAACTGGACGCTCTTCAAAGGAGGTGATAGCCTGTTATTCACAAGTATTCCGACCGGTTTACCGGAGATCACCAATGCCCCCCATGATCCCATCCGAGGCCAAGCGCTCCAAGGTGGAGCAGATCAAGGCAGACAGCCACTTTCTACGGGATCCCCTTCAGCAGGAGCTGGCCCAAGACACCACCCACTTCAGCGAGGCGGCGGTGCAGGTGCTGAAGTTTCACGGGGCTTACCAGCAGGACGACCGGGATCGGCGGCAGCAGCGAAAGCAGGAGGGGCTGGAGCGGGCCTATTCGATGATGTTGCGCACCCGCATCCCCGGGGGACACGTGCCCCCCCAGCTTTACTTGACCCTGGATCGGCTGGCCGATGAGTACGGCAATGGCACCCTGCGAGCCACAACGCGGCAAACCTTTCAGTTGCACGGGATCCTCAAGAAAAACCTCAAGGCCACCATAGCCAGCATTCTCAAACAGATGGGATCCACCCTGGCCGCCTGCGGCGATGTCAACCGCAACGTGATGGCACCGGTTGCCCCCTACAAAAATCGCCCTGCCTATCGCTATGCCCAAGAGTATGCCCGCAAGCTGGCGGATCTGTTGGCTCCGAAGACCTCTGCCTACTACGAGATCTGGGTGGATGGGGAGCCGGTTCCCATCCCACCGGTGGATGAGGAAGTGCGGGAAGCAGAGCAGTTTGTGGGCAACGGGGTGCGCCTGGAGGGGCCAGAACCTCTGTATGGCCCCGTATATTTGCCCCGCAAGTTCAAGACAGCCATCACCGTAGCTGGGGAAAACACGGTAGATGTGTACTCCCAGGACCTGGGCTTGATTGTGCTCACCGACCGCAAGGGCAACCTCAAGGGCTTCAACATCGTGGTAGGTGGCGGGATGGGACGCACTCACGGCAAGGAAGAAACCCAGCCCTTGCTGGCCCAGAAGCTCTGCTTTGCCCCGCCGGAATCGGTGTATCGGGTTTGCCAAGCGGTTTTGGCCGTGCAGCGAGACTACGGCAACCGCTACGACCGCAAGCAGGCGCGGTTGAAATACTTGGTGAGAGACTGGGGGATCCGCAAGTTTCGCCGCGTTGTCGAGGAGTATGTGGGGGAAAAATTGCCCCGGTTTCGCCCCCTACCCAAGTTTGTTCCCAACAGCGACGACTACCTGGGCTGGCACGAGCAGGGGGATGGCCGTTGGTTTTTGGGCATTTCCATCGAAAATGGCCGTATCCAGGACACCCCAGAGCGACAGCTCAAGACGGCACTGCGCCGGATTGTGGAGGCGTTTTCTCTGGACATGCGGCTGACCCCCACTCAGGACGTGATCTTTATTGACATCGAGGATGGCCAGCGGGAGGCCATCAACCAGATCCTCAAATCCCACGGGGTGCTTTCCAAGGAAGAGATCCCCCAACTGGTGCGGCTGTCGATGGCCTGCCCTGCCCTGCCCACCTGTGGGTTGGCGATTACCGAGTCGGAGCGGGCTTTGCCGGGGCTGGTTCGCCAGTTGGATCGGCTGTTGCAGGAGCTGGATCTGCAGGATTCGCCCTTTTTGGTGCGCATGACCGGCTGCCCCAACGGCTGTGCCCGACCCTACTTGGCGGAACTGGGATTGGTGGGATCCGCCCCCGATGGCTACTACCAGCTTTGGCTGGGAGCCAGCCCGCAGGGGGATCGCCTGGCGCAAGTGTTTCAGGATCGGGTACACATCAGCCAGATCGTGCCGCTCATGAGAGTTCTCCTGCAGGCCTACAAGCAGGAGCGCCGTCCTGGCGAGAGCTTTGGAGATTACTGCCACCGGATGGGGATCCCCTATTTGCAGGCCCAAGTTAAGCAAAGGGATGGCGTTTTTGCCTGAAGGGATCCCTCAAAAACGAGACCAAGCCTGTAGCCATTCCCGGAGCGCTTCCAGCCATCCAATCGGTTCGGGCTTGGCTGCTTCTGGAGCTTCCTCCTCGCCAGCCGGCAAGCTAACTTGGTCAGGGTGCACCCTGTAAACTCGGATGGGTTTGGCGTTGGGAAAAGGTTTCACCGAAAGAGGCTCCACCTGCAGGAGTTGCCCTTCCACGGCTCGATACACGGCTGCCGAGATGAGCAACCGAAAGCTCTGTTCCTCAGTCTGTTCCCCCCCTTGCGAAACATCCTCAACCGACTCCAGCCAGGTGGCAAACTGAACCGACTTCCCGAAGGCGGACAACCGCTGCGGATCTTGGGGATCGAGGGGCAGCAAAAGGACTGGGCCGTAGTGGATCCCGAGGGTGAGCTTAACCTGGGGGTAGGAGAGTTGCCGCAGAGACCTGTTCAACTCCGCCACCGACTGTCCAAGCGCCAATCCCGCCTGCAGTGCCTGCTGTACGGCCAGCTCGGGTTGTTTTAAGCCAAACAAGGCCAAACTTCTCAGCCCACTCTGGTTGGCCAGTACTCCCCCATATTGCTGCACCAAGGCCCCCATTTGGGCGAAGTAGCGACCCAAGGTGTAGACAACATCGTAGGGAAAGTTCTCCTCGTCGAAGTTGGCCGTCCCCCGCAGGGAAGCGCTGAGAATGGCGGCGGTGACTTGGCTGCCGACCGAATGGGCCTGCAATTGATGTTGAGCTACTTCCACATCTGCTTTATCGATCACCAGCCGTTGCAGGGTGACATCTCCAGTGATGCGGGTTTGACAGGCCAGACGAATATGTACAGGAAGGTCTAGCCGTTGAGCTAACTTCTTCTCGGCAGGAGTCATGCTGCGGCAGTTTTGGCTGCCTTCCAAAATCAGGATGCGACAGGTGGAGCAGGCGGCATTGCCCCCACAGGCATGGACATGGTGCACCCCCGCCTTGAGCAGATTTTCCAGAACCGTGAGCAGGGGATTGGCTTCCAAGGTGAGGTTGTCGGGGTAACAGGTGATCCGCATGGTTAAGAGGGAGTGAGGGGTGGCAAAAAGATTCAGCACTACCTAAATTCAGTACGGCATTGCCCTCCCCTTGGATGCTGTTTTCAAAAGTTTTGGGTATTGGGTAACCTCACCCCGCAGCCTGCCCCGGCGCCGATGATAGAGTACAGAGGAGTCTTCTGCGCGAGCCCTTTATGCCTCAGTCCAAACCCCAAGAATCCCCAGCCCGCAAGCTCCTCAACATTTTGCTGCTGGTGGTGGGCACGGTAACTTTCTTGGGCTTCTCCTTTGGCCCGCTATTCCAGGCCCTCGGGCCTTCCGAATCTCCAGAGGCCAGCCTGGTAACCGAGCAACTGCGGGCCCAGGCAGACGGCTATCGCGTCGTGCTGGAGCGGGAGCCGGATAACCCCATTGCCCTGCGGGGGTTGATCGACACCCAACTGCAGCTCAACGAGCCGCAAGGGGCAATCGAGCCGCTGAAGAAGCTGGTGGAACTGGAGCCCGAAAATCGGCAACTGCGAGCTTTTTTGGCCGAAATCCAGCAGGATACGGGGGATTTTGAAGGGGCGTTAGAACAGCTCCAGCTCCTTCACGACAGGGATCCCAAAGATGGGCAAGTGCTACAACAGTTGGTGGATGTGCAGCTAACCCTGGGCCGCACCTCTGAGGCCATTGCCCTGCTGGAG
This sequence comes from Synechococcus sp. R55.4, assembly GCF_047461935.1. NCBI lineage: Bacteria > Bacillati > Cyanobacteriota > Cyanophyceae > Synechococcales > Synechococcaceae > Synechococcus > Synechococcus sp. R55.4. The sequence goes on from NZ_JANSIF010000003.1 coordinate 32,409, forward strand.
AAGCATCTGGAAGAAGTGCCGGAAGATAATGATGTACGTTTGCGCTTGGCTTTTGTCTACGCCCGCAACAACCAGACTGAGAAAGCTGTAGTCCTCTACGACAAGTTGATTGCGGCGGATCCCAGTGATTTCACCCCCGTGTTGGGCAAAGCCATAGCCCTCAGCTCCGCCACCGATGAAAACCTACGGGCAAAAGCACCTGAGTTGTTTGAGCAAGCAGCGCGGTTGGCCCCACCCCAAGTTCGGGAGCAGATTCGGCAACAGGCAGAAGTTTATGCCCAGGTGAACCGGCCCCAGACGGTCGAGAACCAAAACAGCAACCCCTCCCCCTGAGCAGGTTTTCAACCGTTAGGCTAATCCAGGTGTTGAGAAGCTGATCCCTGACGGTTCTCAGTTGACCCGATAGGGAGAGCTACGGAAAAGACTCAAGTGCCTTTTCTACAGAGGGGTAGATCTCGTAAATGGCATCCAAGCCGGTGATGGAGAAGAGCAGCTTGACCTGCTCCTGCAGGCTGCAGAACTTGAGTTGATAGCCCGAAGCGCGGCAATGGCGATGCGCCCAAACCAGAACCGACAACCCCATGCTGTCGATCAGGCTAACCTGACTAAGATCCAACAAGAAATGTCCCGGTTTCTCGGTGAGAATTTGGCTTAGCTCTTTCCGTACCTCGCGGGCAATCGCGGCGTTGAGCCTTTCACTGTGCAATTTCACAACTGTAACAGGGGATCCCTTGTGGCTGAGCCGGATGAAGACATCCATGAAGAGCCCGGCAGGTTTGAGGGGGAATGAGCACAGGCACGATGCAACCAGACTGATTTTGAATTGCTAAATCACCATGAGTATGAGTTTGTCCTCCCTGGGCTTCTCTTGCAAGCATTCTTGGACACTTTTCCCTTACAGGTTAGAACTGGCATGAACGGGATCCCTGCCTGGGCTGGAGATGCTGCCGCCCTGAGTCTATTGGTTATGCAAGTGCCGATGCTGGCGGTGCTGCTGGCGCGGCTGCTGCCCTCTTTGCGGCGCCCTTCCCCTCTGCCTCCCGGTCAGCCTGGGATCCCTTTGCAGCCGGGCTTGGTCAGCGTGTTGTTGCCCACCCTCAACGAAGCGGAACGCATCGATCCCTGCCTGGAAGGATTACACCAACAGAGCTCCGTCCTGCGGGAGGTGCTGGTGGTGGACAGCCGCTCTCAAGATGGCACCCCCGAAAAAGTGCTGCAGATGGCCAAGCGGGATCCGCGCTTCCGTCTGGTAACCGACGATCCCCTCCCCGGCGGATGGGTGGGCCGCCCCTGGGCTTTGCACTACGGATTTCTCCAGTCGGATCCGGCCTCTGAGTGGATCCTGGGCATTGATGCCGATACCCGTCCCCAGCCAGGCTTGGTGGAGCGCCTGCTGGAAACCGCCCAGGCCCAAAGGCTCGACCTGATCACCCTGGCACCGCAGTTTATCTTGCAGCACTGGGGGGAAGGCTGGCTGCAACCGGCTCTTTTGGTGACCCTGATCTATCGCTATGGGGCAGCCGGAGACAGGGCTACCCTGCCAGAACGGACGATGGCCAATGGGCAATGTATGCTAGTGCGCCGGTCGGTGCTGGAAGCCATGAACGGCTACACGCTGGCGCGGGCCTCCTTCTGTGACGATGTCACCTTGGTGCGGCAGATTGCGGCAGCCGGCTTTAAAGTAGCTTTTTACGACGGTCGGCACCTGCTCAAGGTGCGCATGTACACTTCTTTTGGCGAAACTTGGCGAGAGTGGGGCCGATCCCTCGATTTGAAAGATGCCACCCCTGTGGCCCAGTTGTGGGGGGATATAGCTCTCCTCGTCCTCACCCAAGGGATCCCTGGGCTGGCGGCGGTGGGTTTACTGGGCATGATCGGCTTAGGGCTTTCCCTCTCCCTGACGGAGCAATTGCTGTTGGGGCTGAACTTGGGGTTGCTTGCCCTACGGTTGGGTGTGCTCGTGGGGATTCGCGGCTCCTATCAAGACCCCCCCTGGACGTTTTGGATCTCTCCGCTGGCGGATCCCTTGGCAGTCTTGCGGGTGATCCTGTCTGCTCTCAGCCGACCCCGGTCTTGGCGAGGGCGCACCTACTGGGGAAATGGGGGGATATCAACAGATAGTCAACAATAGTCGGTTGCCGCATCAGGATCCAACCCCAGTTCCCGCAACTTTGCCGCTAGGCGTCGTTGCTCCGAGCGGGCTTGTTCGAGAGCTGCCTCTGCCGCCTCGGCCCGTTGCCGTTCCTGTTCAGCCCGCTGCCGCTCCTGTTCGGCCCGCTGCCGCTCCTGCTCTATATGTTCACTCCCCCACAGCAGCAAACTCCCATCGGCAGTCCACCACCGCAACCAGTTGGCTTTGGTCTCGGCTTTTTGTCCCCGCCACACCCCCAAAAACAAGCCAATCTCCGGGATCCAGTAGCGACGGTTTTCATCCGCCGATACAGGGGTATAGCGGCCATTCTCCAGGCGGTAGACATCCAGCTCACCGGTTTTGGGATGAAAGATTACATAGACAGGCACCTGCAAAATGCGCTCGTAGAAATACCATTTTCCATAGGGATAGTGGGGATTGATGGAGTACTCGCCGCCCTCGGTTTCGGAGATGAATTCCATCACAATCGCCGGGGGATCCCCTTCTAGGTGGGGGGTATAGCTGCGGCGGATCTCTCCTTCGGGAATCGGCTGTACTGCGGGCACATAAACCCAGTCGGGGGCTTTCACCACCACCTTGTCCCCGACAGTGCTGCAAAGGCCAAAGTTGGAGGCGATCAAAGCCTGGGCAGGGATCATCTGAGCGAGTTCCAATGCCTCACGCAGAGCAGCAGCCAAAAGGGGCTGTAAGGTGCTTTCCACAGGCTCATCCGGCAAGGGAAAGTCTTCCGGCAGTTTTTCCCATCGAATGGGAGGTAGGGGCGGGGTGAGCCGAACAGGAGAGAGGGTCATGGCTTAGGATACTCATGGTGATAAGGTACATGAATGCCTTTTGAATAACTCAAAGCACTTGCTGATATCAACCCCAGGCAATTCCACAAGGCTGTTGCAGGCTAGGACGGATTCAGTCATCTCGACTGCCAATCCATACGGTTGAGATATGCTTGGGGGCAATGAGCAAGTTTTTCGGCGTCTTCCTTGGATTCAGCAAGAGAGCGTATGCCAGAGCCTGAACCCTCTTCTGCCCACATTCTGGTGATCGAAGATGAAGCTAAGCTGGCTCGTTTTGTGGAAACGGAGCTGACCTGTGAGGGATATCGAGTCAGCGTAGCCAGCGATGGCATGGCCGGGTTGAGGGCAGCCTGCGACCAAAACCCCGACTTGGTGCTGTTGGACTGGATGTTGCCCGGCATCTCAGGTTTGGAAATTTGTCGGCGACTGCGCTCAACGGGCAACCGCGTGCCGGTGGTGTTGATGACCGCCAGAGATGAGGTGTCGGATCGAGCAGCGGGGTTGGATGCCGGGGCGGATGATTACGTGGTCAAACCCTTCAGCATTCAGGAGCTGCTGTCTCGGATACGGATCTATTTGCGGCAGCCAAGGCGATCCCGCGATGGCCAGTTGGTGTTCATGGATCTGATTCTGGATCCCGTAACGCGGGAGGTCACTCGGGGAGAGCGGCAAGTGGAGTTAACAGCCAAAGAATACGACCTGCTGCGCTACTTGATGGAACACCCTCGACAGGTGCTCACCCGCCAGCAGATTTTGGAGCATGTGTGGGGGCTGGACTACATGGGCGACTCCAACATCATCGAGGTCTACATTCGCTATTTGCGCCTCAAGATCGAAGGCCAAGGGGAAAAGCGCCTCATCCAGACCGTGCGTGGGGTGGGCTACGTGCTGCGGGAGTAGGGGTATGGGGTCCAAAACCCCCCAGTGGAATCTTGCCTGTGAGGTTAGTTGAATTGAGGGATTTTGGGGTGCAGAGCGTGTTGTTGATGAACCTATGGAGTGCAGGGCTGTTGGGTCTCACCTTCAGCTCACCTGGAGAATTTGTCTTCCGTTTTCCCCCTGGCACCCCGCTGGTGGGAGGGCTGGGCCTGCGCTGGTATGGCCTATTGATGGCAGTGGCCGTGTTGGTCGGCTTGATCTTGACCAAAGCACTGGCCGAATCCCGTCATTTGGAGAAAGAACCCGGCAAAGCCGGCGAACGGGTGGAGCTACTGGCCCTGTGGCTGGTGGTGTCTGGGTTTCTGGGGGCCAGACTCTACTACGTCATCACCCATTGGTCAGAGTTCAGAGATAACCCCCTCTCGGCCTTCGCCATTTGGCAGGGGGGCCTTATCATCCATGGCGGGGTGCTGGCCGGTGCTCTGGCTCTCTACTTCTATTGCCGCGCCACCGGGATCCACGGCTGGAAGTATGCCGATGTTCTCACCCCTGGGTTAATTTTGGGCCAAGCCATTGGGCGCTGGGGCAACTTTTTCAATTCCGAGGCCTATGGTGCCCCTATTCCCCCGGACAGCCCTTGGCCGCTGCGGGTGTACATTCCTCCCCAAGCTCGCGAGCCGGAATACAGCCAGTTTGAGTTTTTCCACCCGATCTTTTTCTACGAGAGCATCCTCAATCTGGCCCTGTTTGCTCTGTTGATGGGGATGTTCTGGCGATTCCCCAAGCTTAAAGATGGCACTTGGGTTTGGACGTATGTGGTCGGCTACAGCTTGATTCGCATCCCTTACGAAATCTTGCGCGTGTCGGCGGTGGCCTATCTGCCGGGAACTTCCATCAAAGCCGCCTATGTAGCCAGTGGCTTGGGCTTGGTGATCGGGATCGGCATGTTGATCTACATGTACCGGCTGCGCTTCGACCCCGATTTGGAACAACTGGCAGCGTGGTTATCGGAGCAAGCGGGATTAGCGCCAGAAGCAGCCCAAAACCTTCTGGAACGGGCTTGGGCTATTCAACAGAGACATCGCCGCGCCGACCTGTTGGATCGTGTCACCCTCGCCATGCCCCACTTTCCCGGCACCCTTGCCCCTCACCTGTCTCTTGGCCAACGGGAGCTGCTCATGCGGCAACTGTTTTGTCGCCTGGAAGGCAGGGATCCCTCTGAGGAAGGGCTGGCCCAAGCCAGTTAGTGCCGTGGCCATCAGGCTGAATCAGGGTCATTCCCTCACCCCCAAGGAGAAAGCAGGGCCAGGGAGCAAAACCTTTAGGCCAGCAGACCTCGGGCCAGCAAACCCGCCCCCCCTCCCATCAACACCAACAGCCAAGTGGGCTGGCGAAAGCGCATCAAGGCAATGAAGGCCGCTACCCCGATCCCCAAAGCCACCAGCGAAGCGGGAGTTGTTTGTTGTAGCAGCGCATTTTGGGCCAAGGGCACTGTAGCCGCAGCAACAGCCCCCAGGGCCGTTGGGGTAATTGCCTGCAGGGATCCCTTCACCCAAGCATTGTGCCGTATGCGCAACAGAACCGGAGCTGCCAGCAAAATAAAGGCAAAAGAAGGGGCAAAGATGGCCACTGTTGCCGTCAGGGCCCCCAGCACCCCTGCCACCTTGTAGCCGATAAAGGCTGCCGTCAGCACCACCGGGCCAGGAGTAAATTGCCCAATGGCCACCCCATCCAAGAACTCTGTCGGCGTCAACCAGCCCAACTGATCCACCACCTCGTCGGCGATGAAGGGGATGATCACCAGCCCTCCCCCGAAGATGGCGCCGCCTACTTTCAGGAAAAACAAGGTCAAAGGCCAGAAATAGGCACCAATCCGCTCCAGACCCCAAAAGCTGCTCAGGATAAGGGTTTCCGGTGGAACCGTGGCCACTACCGTCTGGGCCAACGTCAATACTGGCCAAGGGAGTAAAATCGGGATCCCCGATAGTGGGCCTTTTTTGGGCCCATACAGCAGCAGCCCCACCAGAGCCGCCAGCCCGAACAGCAACAGGATATTCACCCCCCCAATCAGCAGCAGGGCAAAGGCCGCCACCGCGATCAGCCCCCGGCTCCAATCCTTCACAGCTTTACGGCCCAGTTTCCAGCAAAAGGCCAGGATAATGGCGATCACCACCGGGGCCACCCCAAAAAACATCCCCTCTAGCTGCGGCACCCCCTGAAAGCGAAAGTAAAGCCAAGAAAAAATCACCTCGATCACAAAAGCAGGGGCAATGAAGCAAATCCCCGCCAGCACCGCCCCCAACCAGCCTGCCCGCACATAGCCGACATAGATCCCCATCTGGGTAGAAGCTGGCCCTGGCAACATTTCACATAGGCCCACCCCTTCGGTAAATTGTTCCTGGCTCATCCAGCCCCGCCGGATCACCGCCTCATCGTGTTGCATGGCGATGTGGGCTTGGGGGCCGCCGAAACCCAGGGATCCCAGCCGCAGGAATACCACGGCAATCTCTTTCAGGCGCGTTGAAAGGGAGGGCAAGTTGTCGGGGGCGTTTTCCGGCCTGGGGAACTGACCGGGAGCAGACTCAGAAGACATGGGCAAAGCCCGGCAAGACAACCCCGCCTATCCTGCCATCTGTCCGGGATCCCTTCAAGAGGACAACACTCGCCCGTTTATCCTTTCACCCAAACTGCCCCCTCAGGTCTTCAGGCTTCGCAACCACTCTTCCAGAGCGCGGATCGGCGCGGGATCCCGGTAGACGCGATCTTGACGTGCTTTCACCTGCTGGCCCATTTGCTCTCGCCACTCTGGATCCAAGCCCAACCGACTGGCAATCTGGACGTATTCATCGAGGTTATGAGCGATGGTATCGAGAATCCCCATCTGCTGCAGGATGGCGTAGGTGTGGCGGCCCCGCATCAGGGATCCCGGCAGGGTGACGATGGGCAGCCCGTGGGGCAGGGCTTCCAGGGTGGTGTTGCCCCCTGACCAGCCGAGGCTATCCAGGTAAATATCCCCCAGGGCATTGTAGGCCGCATATTCTGCGGGGGAGAGTTCTGGTAAGAGCACCACATACTCTTCGGCAGCTAGGTCATAGGCCTGAAAGGCTCGTCGCAGCCGCTGCCAAAAGCGCTCGCGGATCCCTTGGGAGAGGCGGCCCCGCAAAAATAGAAATTGGCACTTCCCCACTTCCCGGGCGATGCGGGGGAACACCTCGTCGTACTGAGGTAAGTACTTGAATAGGGATTGGGCGCAGAGATAGAGCACCCTGTCGGGATCCACCCCCCAAGCTTGCCAGTCCACAGGGGCGGGGTCAACTTCTAGGGGAATATAGTAGGTGCCGATGCCAGGCAGGGGCAGGAGCTGCTCGGTGTAATGGCCGGCCCCGTCCGGCGGCTCCATCAGCTCGCTGCTGAGGAAAACGTCTATTGTCGGCAGGCCAGAAGTTTGCGGGTGGCCCCAGGCCATCGCCTGTACCGGCGCCAAGCGGAGGGCGGCCAGTTGGGCACAGACCGGGTCAATGCCCACTTCCGGGTAGAGGAGCACATCCAGCTGTGCCTCTCGAATAGCCGCTTGCCATTCTTCTATGCTGCGGGATCCGGCCACAAAGTGCTCAAAACGAGGGGGCAGGGAGCACGTGACCTCATCTTGGATGACCGAGGTGTGGAAGCCGTAGAGGGCCACTTGAGCACGATCCAGGGCTTCTACCCAGCCGCGAGTCAGGATCTTCCAAACGGAGTGATCCCGAAACAGGCCGGAGACAATGCCCACCCGCACTCGGCCAGGATGTCGCTGCCAGAGGACGGAGGGCTGGGGATAGCGGGCCGCCATCACGTCCCTCACCAAGGATCCGTAGAGCTGCTGCAGATCGCGGTCGTTCTGGCCTTGGTAGGGCAAAAAGAAGGGTTGGACGGAGCCGATCCCGGCAGCTGCTCGCTCCAGGGTTTCGGGATCCCGCGGCAGGTGTTCCCAGCGGCCCTTCACCTGTTGTAGGGCTTGGCGGTAGCGCTCCCGAGCCACGGAAACTTGGTCTGCCGAGGCGTACAGCAAGGGCAACTGGCTAACACACCAGCCCAGGGCCGCGGCCAAGTCGGCAGGATCGGCCTGCCAAAGGCGGTAAAACAGCTCCGCCGCTTTTTCCTCTTGGCCACAATCCCGCAGCACAATGGCCAAGGTGTAGGCAGCATCGGCAAAGTCCGGCTGCAGCTCTAGGGCCTGTCCTAAGGGGACAAGGGCCGCCTCCAAATCTCCCTGCTGCCGCAGCACCAGCCCCAACTGGTAGAAGACTTCTGGATCCGGCCCCCCCTGCTCTAGGGCCAGTTGCAGGTGAGTTTTCGCCTCCGCCAGCCGCCCCGCCTGCTTGAGGGCAATCCCCAGGTTAAAGTGGGCATCGGGGAACCAAAGCTGTTGGACAAGGGCCTGCCGGATCAGGGCAATTGCTTCCTCTAGGGATCCCTGTTGCTGCCGACAGACCCCCAAGAGGTGCAGCGCCTCCGGGTGAGTGGGCTGGGCTTGCAGCACCTGCTGGTAAAGCGAGACGGCCTGTGGCCATTGCCCCGCTTGGTGATGGCGAACGGCCTGGGCCAACAGACGCTGCAGATGCTCTCCTTTGCCCTTTCCAGCTCTGCTTGGGCCAAAGCCTTTCCCCGGTCTAGGCATGGATGGCAGTGCGCTCCTCGCGCGGGCGGATCCTGAGCCTGTGCCCCATCAGCCGTTGGGGAAATTGAGAAAGCCCGCCAAAGCCGGGGCAATCGGCAGCAGGGTCATCACCATCAAAAAGAGGGCCAGCAAAGCCAGCGCATCCCGCTGGCCATCGGTCTCTGTGATTTCATCCTGAGGGGGACGCTCTGGCTCGCGAGCAATGAACAGGATCAGCAGCGCCCAATAGAGGGCCAAGACGTTGCTAAAGGAAGCGACCGCCAGGGCAATGAGGGTGATGAAGGTGGCGCGGGCCGCCGTCTTCCGCCCGTACACCGCCTGCACAATGCGACCTCCATCCAACTGGCCGGCAGGCAGCAGGCTCAAGGCCGTTATCGCCAGGCCGATCCAGCCCACGGCGACGAAAGGATGAATGGGGATCAGCTCCGACTGAAACTCGGATCCCAGCACCAGCCGGGCCAGAGTGCCCACTAGGATGGAGCTGCGGAATATCTCGGTAGGCACATACAGCCCTCCTGAGCCGGATAGCTTCAGGCCAGCCAAGAGCACCAGCAGCGACAGGATCCCGCTCGCCGCCGGGCCAGCAAAGGCAATGTCGAACAAAGCCTTGCGGTTGGGCACTGGCGATTGGATGCGGTTCAGGGATCCCAGCGTGCCAATGCCCAAGCTGGGGATAACAAAGGCAGGGCTGAGGCGCACCCCGTACTTGCCCGCCATCCAGCGGTGTCCGGTCTCGTGCACCAGCAAGATGGCGAAGATCCCGGCTGCCACCGGCAGGGCTTCCACCCAGCGCCCCGGCGCATCCAACAGCCGGAAGCCCAAGAGATTGGCCCCCACCTCCAACGTGGCGACGAAGCTGAAGACCAGCAACGCCCCCGCCAGGATCTGCGCCCCCACGGAAGCGCGGTAATTGACGATGGGATCCGGCAAGACCACCACCGCCGGCTTTTCCGCCGGATCCTCCACCAAAAAGAGCTGGTAGCGACTGCCCACCTGCTCTTTGAGCTTCTCCACCAGCAGGGGTACCACCACCTCCGCCTCCTGGCGCAGGTTGCCCTTAAAAATCGCCCCTTCCCCATAGGGGACGGTCTCGGTGACGAAAAAGGTATCGAGGCCGAAAATAGACTGAATGGCCTGCAGATCCTCAGCCGAGATCCGCTGCAGAACCGCAGGCGCTTCCAAAGGCGCCTCCCCTGCCGAAGGGGCTTCCCCCTGCTCTTCCAGACGAGCCAACTGCTCGCGACGGGCCTGCAGCTCCTGCTGGGCCAACTGGCGGGTCTTGCGCCCCACAGCAATGTAAAGCCCTGTAAAGACCAACAGCAACACCAGGAAGCCTGCAAAATTGAGGTAGATCCCCAGCAGCAGCAGCCCCAGGAAAACCACCCACGGCAACAAGAGCAGGGATCCCTGCAACCACACCCAGACGGCCAAGGATCCCCGTCGGCGAGCCCGCCAAAATCCCCAACCCAAAAAGGCCAGCGTTCCCAGCAAAAAGAGGGGAGTAATCTCGGTGGCGATGTTCATGGTCTACCTGTGATGGCCTACCTGCAAGAGTGCTCCACACCCCTGACGCGACTGAGGCGAGGCAGCAGACAGCTTAAGCAGAAACAGCCGCTCCCTCAAAACGGGGCTCAGGCTGCTCCCACAAGTAGAAGCCGGCACGGCGGGGCTTGAGCAGAAACAGCCGCAAAAACTGATAGAAGTTATTCAGGTAGAGGGGCAGCTTGCGCAAACCCTTGAAGGGGCCGGATCCCCGGGCAATCTCCCTCAGCTTGGCGTTGTTGGCCACACACTTCTGCAGCCGCCGCACAAACTCAGGGTTTTCCACATCCAACACCACCGGAAACACCTTGGCCGCCTCGCGGTTGGTCTTGTAGATCACCTCCATGTCATAAGCATGGGGATCCAAGCCGATGAGGCGGTAGAAATCGGGGCGCTCTCCCACATCATTGAGGTACATGGTGGCGAACACCGACAGCAAGAAGAAGCGGCACCACAGCTTGGCCACCCACCCCTGCAGCAGCCTGGGCTGGCTCAGAAGCATCAGCGCGAAGAAATCGCCGTGGCGGTTCTCGTCCTGGCACCAGTTCTTGAAGAAGTTGAAGATCGGGTAAACGCGATCCTCGGGGTGGGCCTCCAGGTGGCGGTAGATGAGAATGTAGCGCCAGTAGCCAATCTTCTCCGAGAGATAGGTGGCATAGAAGATGAAACGCGGCGCGAAATAGGTGTAAGACTTGTGCTTAGTGAGAAAGCTCAGGTCGAAGGCCATGTTGAAGTCGCCCATGGCGCGGTTCAGAAAGCCGGCATGGCGGGCCTCATCGCGGCTCATCAGGGCAAAGCACTCGGCCAAAACGGGGTTGGTCTCTTTTAGCTTGCGCGACAGCTCCTTGTAGAGGAGAAAACCGGAGAACTCGGCTGTACAGGAGCGCTCCAAGAACTCCACAAACAACCGGCGCGCCTGCGGATCCAGGCGGCTTTCCCAGTCTTGGTTGAACTCCTCACCCCGGACGAAGTGATGGCGGTTGTAGTCGGCGCGAAACTCCTGCAGGATGGCCCGGAAATCGGCCTCTCGATCCCCTAAGCCCATTTTGCCGATGGCCTCGAAATCGGTGGTGTAGAAGCGCGGCGTCAGGATGGTCTCGGTGGGCACTCGCGCTTGAGTTTGAGCAGCTTGCAAACTGGGACTCATAGTGATTTAAAGCGGATGAAAAGGCCAGGTATACTCTCGCAGTTTACCAGCCTCTCTGGCCGTCGTGGGGATAAGAAGTGTTACCGGCAGGCTCTGAGAGATCCTTAAGACTCCACTGCCAGCGGCTGGGATCGCAAGGGATCCGTCAGCTCGCTGCCCTCCTCCGAAGGCGGGATCACCTGCCAAAACAGGGGCAAGCAGGATTCCCAATTTTGCAGAATGCGCTCCGCTTTGGGGGAATGGGTGCGGCGATAGTGCTCCTGGATCAGGCTCTTCAGTTGTGCCTCTGCTGCCGCCGTCTGCACCCGCTGAATGCGCACGATCTCCCCGTTGACCTTGGCGGGAAAGTCGCCCTCCTCATCCAGCACATAGGCCAGGCCGCCGGTCATCCCAGCCCCCAAGTTGCGGCCCACCCGCCCCAGCACCACCACCACACCACCGGTCATGTACTCGCAGCAGTGGTCGCCGGATCCCTCGATCACCGCCTGCGCTCCCGAGTTGCGCACCGCAAAGCGTTCCCCTGCCTGGCCGTTGGCGAATAGGTAACCCCCGGTGGCTCCGTACAGGCAAGTATTGCCCAAGATCACATTTTCCGAGGGATCCCGTGGCGCATCGCCGGGAGCCAAGATGACGATCTCACCCCCGCACATGCTTTTGCCCACGTAGTCATTGGCTTCTCCTGTCAGGGTCAGGCGCATCCCCGCCAGCGTAAAAGCGCCAAAGCTCTGGCCGGCGCTGCCGACAAAGCGCAGATCCAACTGCCCCCCCTGTTGGGCAAAGCCGGTATCTCCGTACAAGCGGGCCAAGGTTCCGGCAATGCGCCCGCCTACGCAGCGGTCGGTGTTGGCGATAGGGATCTCCACCGTGGCCGTGCCGCAGGTCTCCACCGCCTTCTGCACCTCCGGCTGAGCCAGGATCTGCTCATCCAGCACCGGGCCGTTGGCGTGAACCGGCTCATGCTCCAACCAGTCGGGCAGGGTGTTGGGATCAAAACCGGGGGGAGTTCGCAGCAGACACTCCAAGTTCAAGGATTGGGTCTTCTGCAGAACCGCATCGGCGCGCGGACAGAGCAGATCCACCCGCCCGATCACCTCCTTCAGAGAGCGGTAGCCCAGTTGGGCTAAGACTTGGCGCACCTCCTCCGCCACAAACGTGAAGAAGGTCACCACGTGATCCGGTGTGCCGGGGAAGCGCTTGCGCAGCTCTTCCTTCTGGCTGGTCACCCCCACCGGGCAATTGTTGGTATGGCATACCCGCGCCATGATGCACCCCTCCGCGATCATGGCCACGGTGCCGAAGCCAAACTCTTCTGCCCCCAGCATGGCCGCCATCACCACTTCCCAGCCGGTGCGAATGCCGCCATCCACCCGCAGGATGGAGCGCTGCCGCAGGCCGTTTTCCAGCAGGGCATGATGCACCTCCACCAGGCCCAGCTCCCAAGGTGCCCCGGCATGTTTGATGGAGCTCAGGGGGGAAGCCCCGGTGCCCCCTTCATGCCCTGAGATTTGAATGATGTCGGCGTTGGCCTTGGCCACCCCCGCCGCCACCGTGCCGATGCCCACTTCCGAGACCAGCTTCACCGACACCTGGGCCTGGGGGTTGACCTGGTGCAAGTCGAAGATCAACTGCGCCAGATCTTCAATGGAGTAGATGTCGTGGTGGGGCGGCGGCGAGATCAAGGTCACCCCCGGCTTGGAGCGGCGCAGCTTGGCAATGTAGGGACTCACCTTTTTGCCCGGCAGTTGCCCCCCCTCGCCCGGCTTGGCCCCCTGGGCTATCTTGATCTCGATTTGCTGGGCGTTGAGCAAATACTCTGGTGTCACGCCAAAACGCCCCGAGGCCACCTGTTTGACGGCTGAGCTGGCGTTGTCCCCCATCCGCAGTCCCTTCAGGTGGGGAAAGCGAGCCGAGGTGCCATCCGGGGCCACATCGGTGATGGGGGCATATCGCTCCGGATCTTCGCCCCCTTCTCCCGAGTTGGACTTGCCGCCGATGCGGTTCATGGCGATGGCCAGGGTCTCGTGGGCTTCGCGGCTGAGGGCCCCCAAGGACATCCCGCCTGTGGCAAAGCGTTTGAAAATCTCCGATGCCGGTTCCACTTCCTCCAGGGGGATGGGATCCCGGTCGCTGCGGAAATCCAGCAGGTCTCGCAACGCGGTGGGGGTGCGGCTGCGCAGGTGGGCCCTGTAGATCTCATAGTGGGCAGGCTGGCCCGATTCGATGGCCTTGTGCAGCAGCTTGGCCATTTCCGGGCTGTTGATGTGGTATTCGCCTTTGGGCCGCGCCTGGATAAAGCCAAAGTTCTCCAGCTTTTTCGAGGTGAGTTCGGGGAAGGCCCGCTGGTGATTCACCATGCCCTCGCGGGCCAGATCCGCCAGCGTCATGCCTCCCACCCGCGACACCGTGCCGCGGAAGGCCAGATCGATCACCTCTTGGCTCAGGCCAATGGCCTCGAAAATCTGCGCTCCGTGGTAGCTGGAGAGCAGAGAAATGCCCATTTTGGAAAGAATCTTGAGCAGCCCTGCCTCAATGGCGGCGCGGTACTTCAGTTGCACCTCGGCCAGGGAAAGCTGGGGCAACTTGCCGGCAGCCATCTGGGTTTGCGTCTTGGGCTTGTGCCACCACTGCCGCACAGCTTCATAGGCCAGATAAGGACAAACGGCGCTGGCCCCGTAGCCGATCAAGCAGGCAAAGTGGTGGGTGCTCCAGCATTGGGCAGTCTCCACCACCAGGGAAGCGCGTAGGCGCAGCCCCTCCTGGATGAGGTGATGGTGGATGGCGCCCACCGCCAACAGAGGTGGGATCAGAGCCTGCTCGGCATCAAGGCCGCGATCCGAGAGGATTAAAATCTCAGCTCCCCCCCGCACTGCCTGAGCCGCCTGCTGGCAGAGGGCCCGTACCTGGACCTCCAGTCCTTCTGGGCCGGCAGCCACCGGATAGAGAATCGGGAGCGTGTGGCAGGGAAAAGGGGTATGCTGCAGAGCGGCCAGCTCCGCTTCGTTGAGCACCGGGCTGCGCAACTGCAACAGGCGGGCATGCTCAGGGCGGATCTCCAGCAGGTTGCCCTTGGATCCCAGATACACATCCAAAGACATCACCAGGCTCTCCCGCAGGGGATCGATGGCAGGGTTGGTGACCTGGGCAAAGCGCTGCTTGAAATAGTCGTAGAGGGGATGAGGCTGGGTGGACAGCACAGCCAGCGGCGCATCATCCCCCATGCTGAAGGTGGGCTCCTTGCCCGTAGCCGCCATCTCCTCGATGATCATCTCCACATCTTCTGAGGAGTACCCGAAGGCGGTTTGGGCTTGTAACAGTTGTTCTTCCGAGAGGTGAGGGGTATTTTCAAAGCCTTGGGTGCTGAGCTGAACGCGATGGGCTTTGAGCCATTCGCCGTAGGGGTGCTGGGCTGCCACCTGGGTTTTGATCTCCCAGTTTTTGCAGATTTGCCCGCTCTGCAGATCCACCGTCAGCATCTGCCCCGGGCCTAGCCGCCCTTTTTCCAAAATGTCGGTCTCCGGCAGAGGAACCACGCCAGCTTCCGAGGCCACCACCAGCAGACCATCGCGGCTGCGAGCGTAGCGGGCTGGGCGCAGGCCATTGCGATCCAACGTGGCGCCGATGGTTTTGCCATCGCAGAAAACCACCATCGCTGGGCCATCCCAGGGCTCCTGCAGGCCGCCGAAGAACTCGTAGAAATCCACCACTTCCGGGTGATCCTGAAGCTCCGGCTGGTTGCGATAGGCTTCCGGGATCAGCACCATCATCGCCTGCTGAGTGGAGTAGCCGGACTGAATCAACAGCTCAAACACGGCGTCCAGGCCCGCCGAGTCGCTGGTGCCGGGGTCAATAATCGGCTTCAGATCCTCGACCGCTGTACCCCAGCGGGGATGGGAAAGGGTCTGTTCGCGGGCGGCCATCCAGTTGACATTGCCCAGGTAGGTGTTGATCTCGCCGTTGTGGCAGAGGTAGCGGAAAGGCTGAGCCAGCGACCAACGCGGCAGGGTATTGGTGCTGAAGCGGCGGTGGTAGGTGGCGTAGGTGGTGGTGTAGAGGGGGTTTTGCAGATCTCGATAAAACTGGCCCAGAACCGACGATTGCACCATGCCTTTGTAAACGACAACCCGGCAGGACAAAGAGGCAAAATACAGAGCATAAAAGCCAAACCGAGCCTCTACCCGCCGCCGAATGCGCCGCCGCAACAGATAGAGCTGCTGCTCTAGCTCGTCTCCTTCCAGCGTGGGATGGGTGAGGAGCATCTGCCAAATGGAGGGCATGGTCTGCCGCGCCATCGGCCCCAGGCAATTGGGATTGACCGGTACCTGCCGCCAAACCACCCGCTGCCAGTCGGTGGTGGTCAAGTACTCATCGATCACCTGCTGCACCGCCTGGCACTCAGCGGGATCCTGAGGCAAAAAGACCATCCCCACCGCGCTGTAAGCGGGATCCAAAGCTCGAATTTCTTCCATTTCTGCTTGCAACAGCGACCAGGGGATCGCCGTCGCAATGCCCGCCCCATCGCCGCTCTGGCCGTCGCCGCCACAGCCACCCCGATGCTCCATACAGGTGAGAGCCTGAAGGGTTTTCTGCAAGAGGTCGTGGCTGGCTCTTCCCCGCTGATCCACCAAAAAGCCGACCCCGCAAGCATCCCGCTCTTGAAAGTGCCAGTTTTCCTGCAGGATAGGAACCGAGACCTGAGAGCGATGGGGATTCATAGGAGTCAAAACAGTTTGGAATAAATCACGCTTTTAGAGGTGGAAAACCAGCATATCGCACTCCAATCCGACAGGAAAAGGGGGCAGCCCCAAGTTAGGGCCGGATTTTGCCAGTAAGGCAACAGAATGTTCCAGCGGAAGGAAGCAGCGAAGTAGAGTTCAAAAAGGCTCACTATGAACAGATTTTTCGAGCTTCTTCTGCAGGCTTCTCCGGCAGACTTTGAGACGATCTGAGAAAACCGAGGCATAGGCGCCAGCTCACGGCCAACTGGCTCTGTGGAGAACTGCGATCAATCGCTATCTGAAAAAGTCAGAAAACGTATCCCGCAGATCCGAAAGCCGATCGTTGAAGCAAGTCAGCCGATCCCCTGCGGAGTTCACCAGCGTCAGATCTGCCCGACCGGTTGCCCCTTCGGATCCCAGTAGAGGAACGCTCATGCGGCTGGGATCCGTGGGATTCTGGGAAACGCGGATGACGGCTCGATCGCGGTTAAATTGATAAGCCTCGGCCACATAGCGGATGGGCTCGCTCAAGGTGGGATCCACCGGCAGCCCTGGGGCCGGCAGGAGATCCACCAGCTCGGTGAACGTGCCACTCCGCAGGCCCACCACGGCAGCAGCTCCCAACTGGTTACAAATGGCAATGAGAACCGGCTCTTGGGCAGTGGCGGTGAGGTTGGCCAAGGTAACCGTGACCGTGGCGCGGCTGGCTGCCGGCGGGTAGGTGACCTCAAAGGTGCGGGCAAAGGCATTGCCCAGCTCGTCGCGGGCGCGAAAGCGAAGCTGCCCGGTGTAGGGCAGGATGGAAGAAAAGTAGATGCCAAAGCGGTCGCTGGGACTCCGTCCGGGGATATTGGCCTGTCCGGGGACATAGGCAAGGGCAGCCCGGCTTTGCCACTGATTGGGCGGGGTGTAGGGCAGCAGCGGGCCACTGGTGAAGTTGGGGGGTTCTTTGGGGGGCAGATCCGGCTGGCCATCTCTGTTCAGATCCAGCCCATTGCCCAAGAAGGCCACCGAGCGCTGTAAGAGAATAGGACGGTTTTGGTTATCCAAAAGGGGATTCCGCCTTTCTGCCAGCCCGGCATTGTCCACATAGACATTAAGGGGGCGATTTAGGATTTGGTTATCCCGCTGCCGCCGCATGTTGAACTGTAGGTAGGGCCCCACTGCGCCCGCTGCCGGGGATCCTCCTGTGATTTCAAAATCATCCGCCCGCAGGAAGACATTTTCCAGGGGGCCCAGAGGAGTTGTTCCCTCGCCGCAACCGACCAAGCCAAGCGCTAAAATGGCCAAGGCTGTATAAGCTACAACAGAGCATCCTTTTTCGATAGGGGAATCCGAGCTCCCACAAGTCGGCAGCAGGGGCCGGCAGGCATGCTTTGGCTTCAGCATTCATCTCCTCTCCACAACAGACACCTTGGCGAGGGTTAAACCCAACCGGACTGAGTTGAGGATGGGCGGGGATCCCTCTGCACTCATCGGATTCGCCTGAACCACTATACCGTGAGCCTCGGTTCAGCTCCCACCATCCCTAGGGGGCTGGCGGCAACGAGCAAGACGAGCAAGAAATGGTGGCGATCCCTGGCCTCATCTCCCGAACAGGCTTGATAGCCTAGAGGAAGCGAGATGTGGATACCCATGTCAGATACTCCTGCGGTCTTGGTGGAGCAACTTCAAAAGCGCTACGGATCCACAGTGGCCGTGGCGGATGTCTCCTTTCAGGTGGAACCCGGCCAGATCTACGGCATTCTCGGCCCCAATGGAGCGGGCAAGACCACCACTTTGCATTGCCTCTGCACCTTGCTCCGTCCCGACTCAGGCCGGATAGAGGTGTACGGGATCCCGGCCAGCGAAAACCCCAAAGCGGTACGAGAAAAACTGGGGTTTGTCGCCCAAGAGGTGGCCTTGGATAAGGTGCTGACCGGGCGAGAATTGTTGCAGTTGCAGGCCGACCTCTACCACCTGCCGCGCCCCCTGGCCCAAGAGCGAATCGCTGCCGTCCTGGAGCTGCTGGGGCTGACCGACCGTGCCGACCAGCGCATCGGTACCTACTCCGGCGGGCTGCGCAAACGCTTGGATCTGGCGGCAGGACTGCTCCATCAACCCCAGGTGCTGGTCTTGGACGAGCCCACGGTGGGCCTGGACATTCCCAGTCGGTTGGCCATCTGGGATTTTCTGCGCCAACTCAAGAACACAGGGATCACGGTGGTGCTCAGCAGCCATTACCTGGAGGAGATCGACCTGCTGGCGGATCGGGTAGCCATCATCGACCGGGGCAAGGTGATCGCCGAGGGAACCCCAGAGGAGCTGAAAACCCGCGTCGGCGGCGAGCGCATCACCGTCAAGCTGCAGGAATTTGCCCCGGCAGAACTGGCCCAGCGGGGTGCCCAACTGCTGGGATCCCTGCCCTTTGTCCAGAAGGTGGTGATCAACAGCGCCCAGGGCAACGCCCTGAACCTGGTGGTGCAGCGGAATGGGGAGGATCCCCTCAGCCAGATCCGCGCTCACTTGCAAGCTCATGGGCTGGAGGTGTTCAGCAGCACCCAATCTCGTCCCAGCTTGGATGATGTGTATTTGGCGGCAACCGGGCAAACCCTCATGGATGCGGAGCTGGCCGCTGCCGAGGCCAATCTGGGCAAAAAGAAAAAGTAACTTCATCCCCTCATGATCGAGCCCCATTGATCCCTGTACAAAGGCATATCGAGATATTTATTGGTTGTATTGGTTGATGGATTAGATACTGCATTCATTCATCACACATTCATTGATCACAACTCTACAGGAGCTTGGGTATGACCTCTGCCTCTTCTCCGGTTCAATCTAACCCGATCCCCCTTTTGACGGCTGACTTTTGGCAGGAGACCTTCGCCCTCACGCGCCGCTTGTTTATCCAACTGCAGCGTCGCCCCACAACCTTGCTGGTTGGCATTATCCAGCCGTTGCTCTGGCTAATTTTGTTTGGGGCTTTGTTTCAGAATGCTCCTGCCGGCATTTTCGGGGCCGGACAAAACTACACCCAGTTTTTGGGGGCGGGAGTCATTGTGTTTACGGCTTTTGGTGGAGCCTTGAATGCTGGGGTGCCGGTGATTTTCGACCGAGAATTTGGCTTTTTGAACCGGCTGTTGGTGGCTCCCCTCACCTCTCGTTTTTCCATTGTTCTCGCCTCTAGCCTGTTCATCGTCAGCTTGGCGCTGCTGCAGACGGCGGTGATTGTGGGGGCAGATTACGCCCTTGGGGCCGGGATCCCCGACGGGCCAGGCTTGGCGGTGGTGGCCCTGATCGTGGGCCTGTTGGTCTTGGGCTTTACGGCGCTGAGCTTGGGCTTGGCCTTTGCCATGCCGGGGCACCAGCAATTGCTGGCTTTCATCTTTTTGGTGAACTTGCCCCTGATCTTTTCCAGCACGGCCTTGGCTCCCCTGAGCTTTATGCCCACCTGGCTGCGTTGGGTGGCCAGCCTCAACCCCCTCACCTTTGCCATCGAGCCCATTCGCCATGTCTACCGCAGCGATAGCTGGAGCTGGGCCGATGTGGTGCTGCAGGCTCCCTGGGGCGATCTCACCCTGGCGGGATCCCTGGGCCTCTTGACGGGGTTTGTCGTAGTGTCGGTTCTGCTGGTGCAGGGGGTGTTGCGCAAAAGTTTGGCCTGAGCCTCTCTGCCCAGGCTGTGCCCCTCAAAGCCATCGGCGGGAAGCGGACTTCTCCATAGCCGCCTGTGCCTGCTGCACCAGAGCCAGGGGGCTGTCCTGAGCCGGGGAGACGCTTAGAGAGGGGGTAAGGCTGCGAGCCTGCAGGGCCATGTGGAGCTGCAGTTCGGTTACGTACTCCCGCAGGCCAAGGCCGGACTCAGCAGAAGAACGGCTCGCTGCCGAGGGGTGAGATGCAGACATCATGGCAAGGAGTCCCTCGCGAAATTGCCACCGTTGCTCTGCTAAGCTATCACGCCTGCCCCTTTTCTGAAGGTTCCAAAATGTTAGCTTTGATTAAGCTTTGAAATCATTCGGCCATGGTGGTGCTCAAGGATTGGCAGCGCTCCAAGTTGGATCCCAGCGACGATGCCCTCTTTTACAGCTATCCTCGCTTCGTGACTCATGTGGATTCTGGCTTCATCGGCCAGCTCACCGATCTGTACCGCGAGCATCTGCGGCCCCAGACCCGCATTCTCGATCTGATGAGCAGTTGGGTCTCCCATTTGCCGCCTGAGATGGAGTTTGCCCATGTGGAGGGGCATGGGATGAACCCGGAGGAACTGGCGGCCAACCCCCGGCTGGATCACTTCTTCATCCAGAACTTGAACCAAAACCCAGTTCTGCCCTTCCCCGATCACTCCTTCGATGCGGTGCTGAATACGGTTTCGGTGCAGTATCTGCAGCAGCCGGAGCAGGTGTTTGCCGAGGTGTATCGCATTCTAAAGCCCCAGGGCCTGTTCATCGTCAGCTTCTCCAATCGCATGTTTTTCCAGAAGGCGATCCAGGCTTGGCGGGACAACTCTGAGGCGGGGCGAGTGGAGTTGGTCAGGCGCTATTTTGAGTCGGTGCCAGGGTTTGCGGTGGTGAAGGTGATCCAGCGGCCTGCCCCTATGGGTTGGCTGGGCTTTTGGGCAGGCGGAGGCGGGGATCCCTTCTATGCCCTGATTGGACAGCGGACGGCGGGGTAGAATTCTCCAGCTTGCCTGTGGCGTGCAGGCGGGATCCTTGGAAATATCCAACAAGAACCCATCATCCATCAGCTTTTTCAGCTTTGCTATCCTCGCTACCCTCAGAGGGCTGTTTTGTTCTCCGGTCTTCCTGACAGTGCTTCTCCACAAAACGGCGATCCTTCCCCCCTACCCATCTCGGCAATTGGGGAGGCAGGGCTGCTGCAGATCGTGCAGCGCTACTGTCCGGCCCAGGTGGTGGGAGACGATGCGGCGGTGTTAGCTGCTCCGGAGGGGCAGTTGGTGGTGACAACCGATGTGTTGGTGGAGGGAGTTCACTTCAGCGATCTGACGACCCCGGCCCATGCGGTGGGCTGGCGCGCGGTGGCCGCCAATCTGTCGGATCTGGCCGCGATGGGATCCCGTCCGCAGGCGTTGGTGGTGGGTTTGGGCTTGCCGGGCTCCACACCGGTTGCTTGGGTGGAGGAGCTTTATCAAGGGATGCGGGACTGTTGCGCCCGCTGGGAATGCCAACTGGTGGGAGGGGATCTGTGTCGGTCGCCGCATCGATTTGTGGCAATCACGGCCCTGGGATCGGTGCAGCCGGGGCGGGCCATTCAGCGCAGACGGGCTCAACCCGGCGATTGGCTGGTGGTGACAGGGCCGCACGGAGATGCGCGGGCAGGCTTGGAGCTGCTTCTCCATCCTGAACAGGGATCCTCAGCTACGGCGGCCGAGCGCGAGCAGTTGATCAGGGCTCACCAATACCCACGCCCGCGCCTGGATCTGGTGCCCCTCTTGGAAGGGATCCCGGATCCCTTGCGCGTTGCCGGTATGGATACCAGCGACGGTTTGGCAGATGCCCTGGTGCAGGTGTGTCAGGCCAGTGGGGTGGAGGCAAGGATTGCCGTGGAGCGGATCCCGATTTCAAAAGCTTTGCGGCAGGCTTTCCCGGCCCAAGCCTTGGAATGGGCGCTCTATGGAGGCGAAGATTTTGAGCTGCTCCTCAGTGCCGAGGTGTCGGTGGCCAAGCATCTGTTGGAAAGATTGCCGGGGGCCGTTTGGATTGGAGAAGTGACAGGCTGGGATCCGCAGGGAACCGTCTGGCTGAAGGACGGGCAGGCCCTCAGCCGTCAACAAGCCTTCCAGCATTTCTGAGAGAAGTTGTGCTGCAGGATGGCCACCCAAACTGCCAACAGTTGAAGACAAATCGACTTGTGGGAGAAAACAAGCCCTAGGAAGGATTCGATAACCTAGAAGTGGAGAGAAGCTGAGACAAGGAAGCAAATTGACTTGGAATAGCTTCGGGCAACTGCTCAGAACTCGGCAGAACTTGGAGAAGCATTGGAGACTCTACTCATGAAAGCTATCTTAACAGCAGCCATTCTTGGCCTGGCCGGGATCCCTTCGTTGGCCCCCTTGCCCAGTTCGGCTCAGCCGCTGTTTGAATTGGGTGCCTACCGCCTTGAGCAGGGGACGATTATCCCGGTCGGCAGCCTGAGCAGCGAAGAGCCGCAATACTTTTACCCGGACACCGTTTATCCCCTGGAAGTGGCCGTTACTCAGAACATTTTTGACAGCCAGGGGCGCTTGGTGATCCCGGCGGGTAGCCGCGTTTTTGGACAGATGGAACCTGCACCGGGCGGATCCCGCTTTGTCGGTACTTCTATTGTTCTCGGCGGTCGTACCTACAGCCTACGGGCTTCCTCCAACATCCTCCACGACGAAAAGGATCCCCGTCAGTATTCGGCTGAGGCCATTGCTCAAGATGCAGCCATTGGGGCAGCCGCAGGGGCCATTTTGGGGGCCATCACGGGCGGAGTCTCGGTGGGCAATGTCTTAGGAGGCGCCGTGACCGGAGTGGTGGTGGGCAATGTTACCGCTCCCCAGGTGGTGGTGCTGCGCCCCGGCCAATCTTTCAATCTAACTTTGGAAGCTCCGCTGACTTTGTGAGGTGCCGTTTGGAGATTCCTCTGGGAGTGTTGAGGGTCGGCAACTTGTGATTCACTGGGGATCAGACTGCGGATCCCTGTTTTCATGGCTACTGAATCTAAGCCCACTTCCCCCCTCTCCTCCACCGAGCACAGGTTTACGGCTGGAGAGGAAAGCTTCACCTACCAAGCGCTGGCCGGTTGGCAGACCCTTTTCCAGCGGGAAAAGCCGGTGGCCGAGATCTTTCACGTCGCCTATCTAAAGCAAGACTCCGCCTCTCAGCACCGCCCTCTCACTTTTGTGTTCAACGGTGGGCCTGGGGCAGCTTCTGCCTACCTGCACATGGGAGCGCTGGGGCCCAAACGGATTTGCTTCGGGCCCAACGGCAGTTTGCCCCCCTCCCCGGTGCGGCTGGTGGACAATGCCGAAAGTTGGTTGCCCTTTTCCGATCTGGTCTTTGTCGATCCGGTGGGGACGGGGTTCAGCCGCGCCCTGCCTAAGGATTCTCAAGACCCCAAAGATTCCCGGGAGAAATCCGATCCGGCATCCAAGCCCCCTCAGCCGGATGCCAAGGCGGAGGAGCCTCCTAAGGAATCACCTTTCTGGGATGTGGAACGGGATTTGCAATCCTTGGGCGAGTTCATTCAGGGCTTCCTTTCCCGATACAAACGCTGGCTTTCCCCCATTTTCATTGCCGGCGAAAGCTACGGTGGGTTTCGGGTGGCGCGGCTGGCCAAGGAGCTGCAATCCAAGTTTGGCGTAGGCTTGTCGGGGGCCATTCTCATCTCGCCTGCACTTGAGTTTGGGTTGCTGGAGACCAACGATTACAACCTCAGCACTTGGGCAACGCTTTTCCCTTCCTACGTAGCTACAGCAGCTCATCATGGACGGTGTGGCTGGGGGGAGGATTTGCAGATCCTGCTGCCCAAAGCAGAACGCTTTGCCCGGCAACGTCTGCTGCCCCTCTTGGCTATGGGAGAGGCGATGCCAGAGGCAGAACGGCAAGCGGTGTATCAGGAGATGGCGGCAGGGATCGGCTTATCTCCAGAGTATGTGGCCCACAAAGGCGGGCGGATCGATATCGCCAGTTTTGCCCGCGAGCTGTTGCGGTCGCAGCGACTGGTGCTGGGGCTTTACGATGCTTCTGTAACCACGGTGGATCCCTTTCCGGATCGGCCTACCTTCGAGGGATCCGATCCCACCTTGGATGGGCTAGATCGCTTGTTCACGGCGGCCATCAACAGCCACTTGCGGGAGACCTTGCAAGTAGAAACGGAGTTGACCTATCACCTACTGAACCTGGAGGTGTTCAAGTCCTGGCGGTTCACCCCAAAAGGAGAGTTTAAGCAAGGATTCATCGGGGCAATGGACGAGCTGCGCAGCAGCATGGCCCTCAACCCCCACATGCGGGTGAGCATTCATCATGGCTTTTACGACCTGGTCACGCCCTACTTTGCCTCGAATCACCTGGTGGATTTGATGAAGTTGGATCCGCGGTTGAAGGCCAACCTCACCCTACGTCATTATCGCGGCGGACACATGTTCTACACCTGGGATCCCTCGCGATTGGAGTGGTTTACAGAAATGCGTGCGTTCTACTCAAAAACGGCTTCGGGCTCAGAGTTGCAAACTCTGCGCTAAGCAACTGGAGGATTGAGGCTCTTGGAAGCCTTAGCCGAGAGACTTGCCACAGCAGGTTTGCATATACATTGCATATACATATATTGATAAAATTGGATAAAATTGCATTGCCTTGACATCGAGAATCAGCCCTGATAGCATCTAGCCATGTTGGCCAGCCTAATCCTGTTCAGTTTTTGAACAAGAGCGGGGGAACCATTTCGGGGGCTTACTCTGAGCAAACGCCAGGGAGAGCATCTCTTAGCTCTAGCCCGTCAGCTAACCCCGTCGGCACTAAGAGGTGGCTACAGAGCTGTACGTCTGCCCTAGAGGGATTTTGCGTACATCGACTGGATGCCTTCCAAGGGGTTGAGGGTTGCCATCGGCACTTTCTACCCCCCTCTGGCGGCTGCTTAGCTTACTCTTCCCACTTCTCCTCACCTTACCAAACAACATGCAGAACCGCTCTCAACTTGTGGCTATCGGTCGCAGGGGAAGTTTTTGGATCCAAAGGTACGTTTGGCGAGAACAGGTCATTTTGCCAATGGCCGGATTTGCCCTGCTACTGGCAATTTGGTGGGTTGTCGCTCTTTTTCGCAGTGAGTTGGTGCCCACTCCGCCACAAGCCTTTGTTGACAATCTCGACTACATTCTTCATCCATTTTATCGGCGTGGGCCGGGCGATTTGGGCGTTGGCTGGCTCTTATTGGCGAGTTTGCGGCGAGTTTTGATTGGCTTTTTGCTGGGCGCAGTGGTGGCCATTCCTATGGGGTTTTGGATTGGAATGTCGCCATCGGCAATGGCGATGTTTAACCCAATTGTCCAGATTTTGAGGCCGGTTTCTCCGCTAGCCTGGCTGCCCATTGCCCTGTCTATTTTTAATTCGGCGGATCCCGCAGCCATTTTCGTGATATTCATCACCTCTCTGTGGCCAACTCTCATCAATACGGCCTTGGGGGTGGCCAGTGTGCCTCAGGACTATCTGGATGTGGCGCTGGTGCTGGAGATGCCCCGTTGGCGACGGATCCTCAAGATCATCTGGCCTGCCGCCCTACCCTACATCTTTACGGGCTTGCGCATCAGCTTGGGTATTGCTTGGTTGGTCATTGTGGCTGTCGAAATGCTGACCGGCGGCATTGGCATTGGATTTTTTGTCTGGGATGAATGGAACCGTCTCAATTTGAGCGCGGTGTTCCTGTCGGTGTTGCTGATTGGAGCAACGGGGCTGGTGCTGGATCTGGCTTTGCGACGAATTCAAACCTGGGTGACCCACCGACCGGCAACCCAGACCTAAAGCCGGGTGATTTTCTCTTTTTCGGTTCTTCTTGATGTCAATAATGAGCTTCGCTCTTAGAAATTTTCAGACCTAGATCAGTTTGTTTGTCAGATCTGCACATTGCTCCATCTCTGCTACGCGACGCTTGCCTGACCAGACTTATCCATCGGAGGGTTTTTCATGAAAGTTCTGGCCGAAGGTGGTGCAAAACTGTATTTCCGCCGAAAAGTCTTGCAGGGCTTGGGGGCTGTGGGGGCCGGGATCCTAGCGGCCAAAGGATACAGAGCCGTGGAGGCTGCCGATATCGAGCCGGTGGTGGATCCTGGATCCCTGGAAAAACCCAATTTAACGGTGGGCTATGTGCCGGTCAACGATTGTGCGCCCTTTGCCGTGGCCTATGAGAAAGGTTTCTTTCGCAAATATGGGTTGAATGTGCGCTTGAGCCGCGAGTCCAGTTGGGCCAACTCTCGCGATGGGGTGATCTTCGGACGCTTGGACGCCTCACCGGTGGTGGCGGGAGCAGTGACCAATGCCCGCCTAGGGGCAGAAGGGGCGCGGCGGGTTCCCCTGTGTGCGGCCATGACCATTCATCGCCATGGCAACGCCATGACCATGAACCGCGCTATGTGGGACTACGGCTTACGACCTTGGTATGAATACGACGGCGATCTGGAGTTCTTCGGACGGGATTTTCGTGGGTATTTCCAGAGCTTGCCCGTCGAGCGGCGACTGTGGGCAACAGTGCTCAGTTCCGCCATCTACGAGTACTTCATTCGCTATCTGGCAGGGGCAGCCGGGATCGATCCCATGGCCGAGTTCCGCATCATTATCATTCCCCCGCCACAGATGGTGACTCATATCCGCATTGGATCCATGCAAGCTTACATGGTGGCAGAGCCGTGGAATACCCGTGCCATTGCGGGCAATGAGGGAGTGGGGTTCACCTTCGCCCACGGCAAAGAGATCTGGCGTGGACATCCCGACCGAGTATTGGCGGTGATGGAGAGCTTTATCGAGGAGAACCCCCGCACCTACCGCTCGTTGGTGATGGCGATGATCGAAGCCTGTCGGTATTGCGATGACCACCGGGAGGAGGTGGCGGAGTTGATTTCGGCCCGCGCCTACACAGGTGCTCCCCTGCGCTACACCAGACCTGCCATTGTGGGGAACTACAACTATGGCGGCTTTGATGGGCAAGACCGGACTCGCCAGATGCCAGACAGTACCTTGTTTTTTCGGATGCCTGAGGATCTACCTCACCCAGAGCATGATCACTCCACGTTTCTGTGGCAATCTCAGGGACTCTGGCTGGTCACTCAAGCGGCCCGTTGGAACCAAATCGCCGAGATCCCTGCTGATGTGGAGGAGCAGATCCGGCGAGCATGGCGCACCGATCTGTATCGGGAGATCGCCGCTGAAATGGGGATCCCTTGCCCTGCTGAGGATTTTAAGGTGGAGCCAGAGGAGGTATTTATCGATGGCAAAGCCTTTGATCCCGGCGATCCCGTGGGTTACCTCAATAGCTTCGAAATCCGCGCCAATCGTCCTTTACAGTTTTTTCCGGGGATACGCACTACAGCTTATGGAGGCCGATCCTGATGTCTAACAAACCCCATTCTCGATAAAGCCACAAAACAGCTTAGGGGATAAGCTCTGCAAGCATCATTTGCCAAGCCTTTTTCACAAAACCCAGCCTTTAACCTATGAATGTTTCCTGTAATTTTCTACCACCGGAGATTTTGCCATGAGAGGCCAGCAGTTATTATCATTTTCTCTTTTTTACGATCGACTTTGCAACAGCCAAAAGATAAGTCAACTCAATCGAATCCAAATCTTTATCCACCTCAATCTTTTCCGGCTGCCCGTTTCTTGCAATGGGGATCTATTGGAAAAGCTATATCTTGTTCAGACCCGTGGCTTACTTGTCAATGTTGATTGATCGATCAGGAGAGGTTTTTCATGGATTACCCAGTTTCTGCTACTCAGGGCTTAAGTCTCCAAACCAAATCAGATACTTTCTTAGATATCCGAGGGGTGGTGAAAACTTATCGGAATCCGCGTGGGCAGGATTTGGTGGTGCTCGATGGCATTGATCTCACCGTAGGTGAAACTGAATATGTCTCGATTGTTGGACATTCCGGCTGCGGTAAATCCACCTTGCTCAAACTGGTGGCAGGGCTAGAGCAACCAACGGAGGGATCCCTGACCCTAGAGGGCAAGCCGATTCGCAAGCCGGGAGCCGAGCGGATGATGGTATTTCAACAATATTCATTGTTGCCGTGGCTAACGGTGCGGGACAACATTCAGCTTGCGGTGGATGAGGTGCTCAAAACCAAATCCCGTCAAGAGCGGCGGCAGATCACCGAAGAGCACATCCGCTTGGTTCATCTGGAGGCGGCTGCCGACAAATATCCCGATCAAATTTCTGGGGGGATGAAACAGCGGGTAGGAATTGCTCGGGCTTTAGCAATTCGGCCAAAGTTATTGCTCATGGATGAGCCATTTGGAGCTTTGGATGCCCTCACTCGACGCCGACTTCAGGAAGAGGTTTTGGGTATTTGGGAAACACACCGCCAGGCTGTTATCATGATTACCCACGATGTCGATGAGGCCGTCTATATGTCAGACAGAATTGTTTTGATGAGCAATGGCCCCAAGGCCCGGATTGCCGAGATTTTAAATGTCAACCTGCCGCGTCCACGCCCCAGTCGTCATGATTTGCGCGAGATGAAAACCTATCACGAACTGAGGAATCACGCCTTGGATTTCTTGGAAAGATCTTACAAGTCATAGCCTGAAAGTGACAGCCCAACCAACGGGCTCACTTTTATGGTTACAAGTTAGGTTGAGACACTTCCCGACTGCTCTGCGCCGCTTCCGCAACCACCCCCGGCCCAAGGAAGAGAAAAGCTGGGAAGCAAGGCAACGGGACAGTTTCACTCTTGACTTGAAGTGACTATAGGTCTGAGAAGTGCTCCGCAACCCCTATTCTCGCAGCCAACGGGTGGTGCCATCTTTTTGATCGATGAGGGTGATGCCCAGGGCTTTCAACTGATCCCGAATGCGATCTGCCTCTGAAAAGTTTTTCGCCTTACGGGCTGCCGAGCGCTGCGCAATCAGCTCCTCGATCTGCTCTTCTCGGATGAGTTGGTTCTCTCCCTTTTCAAAGTGAAGTTCCCCGTTTGTAGCTGCTTCTGTGGATCCCTCGAATTCGGAGAATGAGGGCCAACAGAATCCCAGAGTAGCCAAAATCTCCAGCAGAGCGGCGCTTTTTTGCCTCAGGGCCTGAGGCTCTAGGTGGGTTTGGCCTTGATGGGTGAGCAGGTTGTGTTCGCGGGTGAGTTCTTTGGCCAATTCAAAGGCGACAGCCAGCGCTCCAGGGGTGCCAAAATCATCGTCCATGGCAGCTTGAAAGGCTTGCATGGCCTCAGCATCAGGGGATCCCTTTTCTCCTTTGCAGAATTGCTGGGCACAGTGGATCCCTTTCTGGAGGGTTTCCCAGCCACGGCTGGCTGCCTGCATGGCTGCCTCGGTGAGATCTATGGGGCTACGGTAGTGGGTCTGCAACAGAAACAGCCGCAAGGCCATGGGGTGATAGACGGCGAGGGCCTGTCGCAGGGTGGTGAAGTTGCCCAAAGATTTGGACATTTTCTCGCCGTTGATGTTGAGAAAACCGTTGTGCATCCAGTACTTGGCCATCGGCTTGCCGGTGATTGGCTCCGATTGGGCCAGCTCATTTTCGTGGTGGGGGAAAATCAAATCTGCCCCGCCGGCGTGAATGTCGATGTGATCTCCCAGGGTCTCCCGCACCATGGCGGAACATTCGATGTGCCAGCCCGGTCGCCCCCAACCCCAAGGGGAGGCAAACCCCGGCTCAGAAGGGGGGGCCGCTTTCCAAAGGGCAAAGTCGAAGGGATCCTGTTTCTCAGCTCCTTCTTCTCCTACCCGGCCACTGGCTCCCGCCTCCATCTCCTCCAGTTTTCGACCGGATAGCTGGCCGTAATCCGGGAACTTGCGGACAGAGTAGTAAACAGAGTACTGAATAGAGGTGGGGGTCTCTGGCTGGTGTCCCGCTTGCAGGAGGGAAGACGGGTCGGTCTGGTGTCGAATCGGATCCCGTACCCGGTAGGCAAAGCCTTTGAGCTCCAAAGATTGGATCAACTGGAACATGGCTTGCAGCGATTGGGTTGCCCTCGGGTAGAGATCGGCCCGCTTGATGTTCAGGCAATCCATATCTCGGAAATACTCGGCGATGAAGCGCTCCGCCACCGCCTGCATCGATTCGCCACGTTCCAACGCCCGCTTGAGGATCTTGTCGTCCACATCGGTAAAGTTCTGCACATACTTCACTCGGTAGCCGCGCCACTCCAAGTAGCGACGCACCATGTCCCAAACCACGTAGGTACGCGCATGGCCGAGGTGGCAGAGGTCGTAAACCGTTACACCACAGACATACATCCGCACCAGGGGCTTCTCCTCCGCAACTGGAGCTGCAGATCCCTGGGAATTGCCGACGGAAACGGATTGAGATCCACCTGCTGCCAGCGGCTGAAACACTTCCTTGCGGCGAGTCAATGTGTTGTAGACAACCAAATCCATTGATATCCCTAGTTTGTAGTTTCAGCTACAGCAAAACAGGCTTTGTCTTCCAAAAAAGTACGATGGCACATTTTATCCTGAATCGGATAAGGCTCGACAAAATCTCAACGGGCCAAGGGCTGGAACCATTGTGGGACAAGCATTTTGGCTGAAATTATCTGCCAAGACTTGTCTAGATTTGTTAACTACGGTACTCTAACCTGAGTGCGAGTCAGCCTGTTCATTAGCGAACTCCACTCCGGCTTGAGTCACCCCAGGGGTGCTCGGTGCCAAGGGGCTTGTGCCCCTCATTTTGACATCTTCTTCTCTTGCACTCTAGTGTCAGCCTGTTGGTGTGAGGATGCCTTTAAAACCCACTTTCCCAAGTCCCCAAAAGGGGGAGCCGGATTTCCGCGGTGCTGCCGTGAGCACCCTTTTCCCCCCACCCCCAAAGGGGATCCCTTCAGAACAGTCCTGGACTTCTGCGGATTCATCTGCCGAGGAAGCCTATCTTCTGGAGTGGGCTCCAGCCCCTATCTCTGGGCGGTCGAAGCCAAGATGGGTTGGTTTGGCCCTCTCTCTCAGCTTAACGGGCCTGGTATGGCTTCTGAAGCTGGAGGCGGATCCCTGCGCAGAAGCTGGGGAAGAGCAGCTGCCGGCCACCCCCAGGTGCCCAACCGAGCCTGAGACAGCCCATCCAGAGCCGGGGGATTCTGCTCCTGCGCGTCGGGGATATCCGGCTTGGGCCACCGGTCTTTTGCTGATGCTGGGCTTAGCCGGGGTCGCCACCCTACAGCAGCGACAGTTGAGCCGCCACCCTTGGGGATCGCTATCTCCGGCTGTAGAGCCGATCCCACCCTCTGTGCATACGCTATCTGGCGCTCTGCAGCAAAACTACGAGCAGAAAAGGGAGCAACTG
The DNA here is from genome assembly GCF_047461935.1 of Synechococcus sp. R55.4. Taxonomy (NCBI): domain Bacteria; kingdom Bacillati; phylum Cyanobacteriota; class Cyanophyceae; order Synechococcales; family Synechococcaceae; genus Synechococcus; species Synechococcus sp. R55.4. The sequence goes on from NZ_JANSIF010000003.1 coordinate 63,247, forward strand.
CGCCAAGCTTTCGCAGAAAGACGGATCCCGACAGGAGAAGGGCCTAGAGGCATCCTGGAGCATGAAATTCAGCCGGGGGAAACCCTCTGGCAACTGACCCAGATGTATCAGCTCGACGCGGCTGCCATCACCGTCTCCAACGGTATTCAGGCCAGTACTGAGCTGAAGCCGGGGCAGAAGCTGCTGATCCCCAGCCAACCGGGATTGATCTACACCGTCAAGCAGGGAGACACGCTGGAGGACATTGCCAACCGCTACCAAGTTCCCCAGCAGCGGATCATCGAAGCGACTCCCCTGGAGCGCCCGGAATATCTGCGCATTGGCCAACGCCTGCTCATCCCCGGCGATGTGGGCGAGTTGATCCAGCGTCAGAAGGAGATGATCGCTGCCCAGAAAGCTCGCGAAGAGGAAGAGCGCCGCCAGCAAGAGGAGGAAGCCCAACGCCAAGCCGAAGCCCAAGCTCGATTACAGGCGGAGCAGCAACGCCGGGCCCAGCAAATGGAACAAGAACGGCAGGCCCTCTTGGCCGGTGGATCCCTGACCCACACAGTTGGAGCTGGTGACACCATCGAACGGATCGCCGCCCGCTATGGGGTAACTCAGCGATCCATTATTCAAGCCAACAACTTGCGCAATCCCCACTGGCTGCGCATTGGCCAACGCCTTACGATTCCGGCGCCGGGTACGCAGCCCACCCCAGCTCCCGCCCGACAGGCTCCGCCAGCGCCCCCTCCAGCCCCTCCCCAGGTTCGCAGCAGTGGGTTTGTCTGGCCGGTCTCCGGGCAAATCACCTCTGGCTTTGGCTACCGTCGCGGTCGCCTTCATGCAGGGGTAGATATTCCTGGCCCCGTGGGATCCCCCATTGTAGCCGTTCAGGAGGGAGTGGTGATCTTCGCGGGGAATGCTGGGGATGGCTACGGCAATCGAGTGGACATTCGCCATCCCAACGGAATTGTTACTCGCTATGCCCACGGCCATCAGATTTACGTTTCCACAGGCCAGTACGTGCAGCAGGGGCAGACAATCATGAGCCGCGGCAGCACTGGCTGGAGCACAGGGCCGCATCTGCACTTTGAAGTCCGCCCCGGCGGGGGCGCGCCTGTGGATCCCCGGCCCTATCTGCCCTGATCCTGTCCCAAAGCGAGACTACACAGAACAGCCAGCCTGGCCATAAATTGCTAGCCTAAAAACAGCAAACTCCAGACCGTAGGAACACGCCGATGCAGTGGGTGAACGCGCTCTCCCAGCTCCCTTCCCTAGAAGCGGCTCTGCGGCAGGTGGTGGAGGAAGCCAAGGCCAAGCTTCAGGCGGCCCAGCTGAAAAGTGCCTTGAGTCGGCAGGTGCAGACGGTGGGATCCGGCAGCTTGCCGGGGCTGCTGACAGGGTATGTTCCCGCTCAGCCTCTGCGGCCCAACCTGGGGGTTTTGTTTGTGTCGGCGGCCTTTGCCAGCGAATACATCCGGGTGTTGCCATTGCTGTCGGGGCTGCTGGAGGTGGACGTTTTGATCGGCTGCTCCGGGGGTGGCATTGTGGGTGGCGGGCATGAAATTGAGGATGGCCCGGCTCTCTCCTTGTCTTTGGCGGTCATGCCGGAGGTGGTGCTGCATCCTTTTCATCTGCGGGGGAACCAATTGCCAGACTTGGATGCGGCTCCTTCTGCCTGGGTCGATTGTGTTGGGGTTTCGCCGCAGAGCAAGCCTCATTTTCTGCTCTTGGCCGATGGATTTTCCTCTGGCATCTCAGAGTTGCTGCAGGGGTTGGATTTCGCCTATCCGGGATCCGTCAAAGTGGGGGGATTGGCCAGTGGGGGCCGCGGCCCTCGGGGCAATGCTCTGTTTTTGCTGGATGCGCGTACCCTCACACCTCGGCGGGAGCTGTATCGAGAGGGCACAGTGGGGCTAGCGCTCTACGGCAATGTGGTGCTGGATGCAGTGGTGGCCCAGGGGTGTCGCCCCATTGGGGATCCCTTGCGGGTGACGGAAGCAGAGGGGAATGTGATTCTTGGCTTGGAGGGTCGCCCTCCTCTAGCGGTTTTGCAGGACTTGGCAGAGCGGCTCAGTCCCGTGGATCAGCGATTGGCCCGCCACTCTCTCTTCATCGGCCTGCTGATGGATGAGTTCAAGTCGGAGCCGACGCCGGGAGATTTCCTCATTCGCGTAATCTTGGGCGTTGATCCGCGCGTGGGGGCGCTGGCCATCGGGGATCAGGTGCGCCCTGGCCAGACGGTGCAATTTCATCTGCGGGATGCCCAGACTTCGGCAGAAGATCTGCGTTGGGCCCTCAGCCGCTATTGTGCCGAGCGCAACTTGAGGCAAAGCCCCTCTCAACCGAGGCCGGAGCCTTGTGGGGCGTTGATGTTCTCCTGTTTGGGGCGAGGCAAGGGCCTGTACGGCACTCCCGATTTTGACTCGCAACGGTTTCGGGAATTGCTTGGAGAGCTGCCCTTGGGGGGGTTCTTTTGCAATGGTGAGATCGGCCCCGTTGGGGGATCCACCTTTTTACACGGCTACACTTCCTGCTTCGGGATCTTCCGGCCCGCCCACTAGAGGGGGGATCCCTTGCCCTAAGAGCCGGCAAAATTAGATAGACTGAGGATCTGCTGTCAACAGCTTGGTCAAGGGTTTCTCATGCAGCTTCATCTTAGCGAGCCGCCACTCACTCAAGGGGAATGTGCCCTGGTCTATTGCTTTGCCGCTTCCGGCGGGAATGGCCGCTTTCCTCTGCCCCCTGAGATCGCCTCTTGGGATGAAAAGGCGTGGTCAGGGCTGGTGGCGGAAACCGTTCAGGAGCAGGGGTTTCAGGGGAAGCCGAATAGCAGTGTTGCCCTGCGCCTGACAGGAGAGATCCGCAAACTGGTGTTGGTGGGGCTAGGGGATCCCGCGGCCCTAACGCTAGAAGCCCTACGACGGGCCACAGCCAACGGCCTGCGCCAGGCTCACAGCTTAAAAGCCAAGCAGGTGATGCTGTCTTTGCCGGAGACGGGGTTGGATCGGGTGCGTGGGGTTCAGGCGGTGGCCGAAGCCTGCCTACTGGTGGCGCACCGGGACAATCGGTTTAAATCCTCAGCCAAAGGGGAAGAGGAAAACAGCTTTTCTGTGCAGGAAGTAACCCTTTTGGTGCCGGGGCTGGCCCAGGCTCGCCCCGATTACGAAGTCGCGCTGCAGCGGGCCATTGAGATGGCGGCAGGAACCATCTTGGCTCGGGAATTGGTGGCTGCCCCCGCCAACATTGTGACTCCTCTCGCCCTGGCCGATACCGCCCGCCAACTGGCCCAGGAATATGGTCTAGAGGTGGAGATTTTGGGACAGGAAGAATGCGAGGCTCTGGGGATGGGGGCTTTTTTGGGTGTGGCCAAAGCCTCTGACCTGCCGCCCCAGTTCATTCACCTCACCTACAAGCCGCCACAAGGGGATCCTGTTACCAAATTGGCCCTGGTGGGCAAGGGGCTGACCTTTGATTCCGGTGGGTTGAACATCAAAACCGACTCCCGCAGCATCGCCATGATGAAAACCGACATGGGGGGAGCAGCGGCAGTTTTGGGAGCTGCACGGGCCCTAGCCGCCCTCAAGCCGCAAGTGGAGCTGCACTTCATCGTCGCTGCCACGGAAAACATGATCAGCGGCCATGCCATCCACCCAGGGGATATCCTCACCGCTTCTAACCAGAAGACCATTGAGGTCAACAACACCGATGCAGAAGGCCGCCTCACCTTGGCAGATGCCCTGGTGTTTGCGGAAAAGCTGGGCGTTGATGCCATCCTCGATCTGGCTACCCTGACCGGTGCTTGTGTGATTGCTCTGGGGGAAGAAATTGCCGGCTTGTTCACCCCAGATGAGACGCTGGCCCAGGAGCTACAGCAGGCTGCCAATCTTTCCGGCGAAAAAATCTGGCGCCTGCCGCTGGAAGAAGGCTACTTCGAGGGTCTCAGCTCCATTGTGGCCGACATGAAAAACACTGGTCCCCGCTCAGGGGGATCCATCACCGCTGCCCTGTTCCTGAAGCAGTTTGTGGAGAAAACCCCTTGGGCCCACCTGGATATAGCAGGCCCCGTTTGGACAGAGAAGGATGCAGGCTACAACAACAAAGGGGCCACCGGTTATGGGGTGCGCACCCTGGTGGAGTGGGTCTTGGCGCGGCAAGCCGCAGCAGCTTGCTCATAACCCCGCCTTTCTGGACGTTGGGCCTTGAAAAAGCATCTACTGAGGGAGGAGCCAAGGGCTGCTTGGCTAGAGCTGTCCGATCCCTAAAATAGGCTTAAAAAAGAGTCTAGGTATTGAGTAGCACTTTGCAAGGCTTCCCCTCAGGGAATAGGATCCCCGCATCAAAGTAGCTGGCACAAGGCCCCCTGCGCCGGATCCTCCCATGAAAGACCTTTACCGCGAGCTGGAATTACAGCCCAATGCAACTCTAGAAGAAATTAAAGAGAGCTACAGGCGGCTTGCCAAAGAATACCATCCCGATAAACTTCACCCAGATACACCTGTTAAGGGGCGGCAGTACATTGAGGAAAAGTTTAAGTCTATTCAGGAAGCATACTCGGTCCTGAGCGATCCTGTGAAGCGAAAAGCCTATGACTCCCAAAGGCTTTCCCAGACTTCGCCCACAAAAGGGAGCGGGTATGACCAAGACTTAAAAGCAGAACGCGGTTACAGCACACAAGATGGCAAACCTTGGCCCTTTGACTTCGACAAGATAAAGGAAGCTGCAGAAGAGATAGAACGTCGTAAGAAAAACATCGAGGCCAACTATAACCAAAGAGTAGAGCAAGTTAAGTCTGAGTTAAGGAGAAACTTGATCTCTATCGGAATAAAACAAGAGGAAGCTAAAATTGATCATACCTTTGCCACCAAAAGTGACACTATACTGGGTGCCCTCTCGCTTTTAGTCCTGAGCTTGTTCATTGGTGCCTTAAGTAGCTCAATCGGGCTTGTGCTCTTTCTAATCTCAGTTATTAGTCTTTTTATGGCCATTTTTGATAAAGGATATAGCAAGTCGCAAGTTGAGAGCGCTAAGAAGCTACAGGAAGAGGCAAAATCAGTAATAGCCCAGATAGAGAAAGATAGGAACTCGAAGCTTTCCCAGCTTGAGCTTCACTGTAGAAGTAGGATCGATCATTTTAAAGCTGTCCCTATCGAATCTATATCCCCATTTTATAAGTGGGCTGAGTGGGGAGGATCAGCTATTTTTGCTAACTGCAATGAAGGAAAAGGCAGATGCTAAAAGCCTAGAAGAAAACTTGAAGATAGCGGCTGGAGTTGCTGTGGGTATTGGCATACTAGCTGCTTTATTTGGGCTGGGAGGTGGATTTTACCCATTTTGAATCTCAAGAAGAGGCAAAACACTGCTTCATCTCCTGCAGCACTTGGGCATCTTGAGAGGCCGTTCTGGCACCGGCTTGGGCGGCCCAGCACTTGAGGCTTTCGATTTGGTCGCGGGCAATCGAGGCCAAGGGCACGGTTTCGCGGATGGCCTGCAGGATATCTTCTTGGGTAAAGTCCCGCCGGGCGCCGCTGCCACTGCCCCCAAAGGCGTTGTACATGGCATCTACGATGGCTTGCTCGATCTCGGCCCCGCTGAAGTCCTGAGCTGCGGCTGCCAAAGCTTCCAGGTCAAATTCTCGCAGGCGGCTGGGGCGCAACCGCTGCAAATGCACCCGGAAGATCTCTTTGCGCTCAGCGTGGGTGGGCAGGTTCAAGAAGAAAATCTCGTCAAAGCGGCCCTTGCGCAACAGCTCTGGCGGCAGCAGCGGCACGTTGTTGGCGGTGGCCACAATGAAAACAGGGCTGGTTTTCTCCTGCATCCAGGTAATCAGGCTGCCAAACACCCGGCGGCTGGTACCAGAATCTCCATCGGCACTGCTGGTGATGTTGCCAAAGGCTTTGTCGATCTCGTCGATCCAAAGCACGCAGGGGGCCATCGCCTCTGCCAGTTGGATCATCTGCCGCACCCGGCTTTCCGACTCGCCGACGATGCCGGCAAACAGCCGCCCGGCATCCAATCTCAGCAGGGGCAGCCGCCACTCATTGGCGATGGTCTTGGCGGAGAGGGATTTGCCGGTGCCCTGGATCCCGACCAGCAGCACGCCCTTGGGGTTGGGCAGGCCATAGCGACGCGCCTCTTCGGTAAAGGCTTCTTGCCGCACTCGCACCCAGGCCTTGAGGTTATCCAGGCCCCCCACACTTTTGAGGGTCTCGCGGGCGGTGAAAAACTCCAGGATGCCGGTTTGGCGGATGGCCTGCTTTTTCTCCTCCAGCACCAGGTCGATATCGGCTTCGTTGACCTCCTGCTTGGCGGCCAAAGCGCGGGCCAAAACGCGGCGGATACGTTCTCGGCTCAGTCCCTGACAAGCTTTGACCAGTTGCTCGCGGGCCAGAGGGGTGAGCTTGAGTTTATCTGGGGCCACGTAGAGCTGGATGAGGCGGCTGATCTCTTCGCTGTTGGGCAGGGGAATATCGACGACGGTGATCTCCTCCGTCAGGTCGCTGGGCACTTCCAGGGTGTGGCTGAGCAGGATCAGCATCTTGCGGGTGCGCTTGAGCTCGCGGCTGAGGTTTTTCAGCTCCCGGATGATGGGAGCGTTTTTGTCGCTGGTGGCGTTGCGCAACACAAAGTGCAGATCCCGCAGCACAAACAGGGTGTCCTCGTTGGGGGCAGAGCGCCACACCCGCCCCAGAGCTGCCATGATGGAGCCCCGATCCTCGCCTGTATCCTGCCAGCCCCGCACCAAGTCCCAGAACAACAATTGCCGCGGTGGGTCTGTCCGTCTGGCTACTTGGGTTAGCACGGCATCGGCAGGCTCTTCTTCTGGAGAGACCAAGTAAACCAGGGGGTAGCGGGCCCGGATCATCAAATCCAGCTCTGTCACCAGCCCTGCTTGCAGCTCCGCCGGGATCTCGACCAGGGCAGGATCCCTGCTGTCTGGATTTGTTTTTCTTGCGGCTTCTGTCATCGCCTCTGGAGTTTAGAACATCCTTACTTCATCTTCCTCTCACTTGTTCAGAAACCATTTGGATTGGAACAGCCAATAAGCAGCAAAATGCTCACGGTTGAGCTTCACGGTTGATCTTTAGGATAGGGCAGGGATCCCTTGCAGTTCGGCCAGCATGGTGCGGGCTGTCTGGGTGGGATCGGCAGCTTCCATCAAAGCCCGCACCACAGCTACACGGGTGGCCCCAGCTCGACGCACCTCGGGCAGGTTGTGGGGATCGATGCCGCCGATGGCAAACCAGGGCAGGTGGGCTTTCTCGGCAGCCAGGCGCACATACTCCAAGCCGGCGGGGGGTTTCTCCGCTTTGGTGGGGGTGGGGTAAACGGGGCCGACGCCAATGTAGTCCACGTCGCTGTTCAGGGCTTGGGCCAGCTCTTCGGCGTTGGTGGTGGACAGGCCAATGAGCCGCTGGGATCCCAGGAGGTGCCGAGCTTGGGCGACCGGCAGATCCGTCTGGCCCAGGTGAACCCCATCAGCCTGGCTGACCAGAGCCAAGTCCACCCGGTCGTTGACGATCATCAGCGCCTGGTAGCGGTCGCACAGCTGCCGCAGCTGTTTGAGATCCCGCAGCATCTCGCCGTCGGGGAGGTTTTTGCGGCGATATTGCACCAGGGTCACCCCGCCCCGCAGGGATTTTTCCACCACCTCTAGCCAGTGGGGCACAGGGCTGGTCACCAAATAAAGATGGGCTGCCAGGAGACGCTGCCGCAGGGATCCGCCCAGCAGTTCACTTTCCAGGACGTAGAGCCGATAGCGCATGTCTTTGGCCAGCTTGGCCAGGCCAGGGGCCACCCAGTGGTGGGATTCGGCCAACTTGCCGTATTCTTCTAACACCCGCAGGGCTTCTTGCACACGGCTGCAATTGGCTTGCAAGAGGTGGCGGAGATCCCGCCGTTGCTCCTCTTGGGGGTGGGAGATCTGGGTGCCTGGATCGGCGGGGGTATCGCGGGCCAAACGCAGGGGATCGCTGTGCCAGCGGGCTAGGGCTTGGCGCATGGCCTTGCATTCGGCAGAGAGCTCTCCCTCTTCCAGGCCGAAACGAAACCATTCTTCCAATACCCGTAGTCCTTCACGAGCTCGATCGAGGTTGGCATCCAGAATACGGGCGACGGCCTGGGGTTTCATGTTCCCTATACGTGGGAAGAGAGTTGCTTAATTTTTACCAAAAAAATGCGCCTAAAGCCCCGTCCTACCCTTAGCCGGAAGCAAGTCAGTAGGGTGGAGAGTAGTCAATTCACTGTAAATCGGAATGGTTTCCCTGAGGCTGTCCTTGGCCCTGAGGAGAAAGAGGGTGATGCCATAAGGCGTTAAGAAAGGCTTGCTGCGGCGTGTGTCCCCAGGCGAAGGCCCGTGGGCCGGCCCCTTCCAGCAAGTAGGCCCAAGCATAGCGCTCGCAGGCGGGAAAGTAGCGGATCTCCCACCAAGTTCCCCCTACAGGCACATCTTTCACTGCCCGCAAGAAAGGGCCGCGATGGCGGGCGAGGCGCTCTTCTATAAAGTAGGGGCCTTCCAGCTGAAGGGCTTCTACCGCTGCAATAAGCTCGGCTCGTTGTCGCTCATTTCGGATCATCTCCCGGGTTCCCCTCTTGGATTGGCTCTATTCTATGAGGAGATTTCTGGTGAGCTGGGGGATCCCTCTTGATTCAGCCCAGATTGCGCCTACGGCAAGCTATGGGAACCCAATGGAATCCGACAAACCCACCGCAGGTGCTGTGTCTGAGCAATGGACACGGGGAAGATGAGGTGGGCAGTCGCCTTGCTGTTGCCCTAGTCCAACTGGGGATCCCGGTGCAAGCCTTGCCGATTGTGGGAGAAGGGACAGCCTACCAACGCCAAGGGATCCCCCTGCTGCCCATTGCCCAGGTGATGCCGTCGGGGGGGTTTATTTATCAGGATTGGCGGCAGTTGTGGCGGGATTTGCGGGCCGGTTTGCTGGGGCTGACGGGGCGGCAATTGGCGTTGGTTCGGCGGGCAGCAGCCCAGAGGAACCTGGTGCTGGCCGTGGGGGATATTGTGCCCTTGCTGATGGCGTGGTGGAGCGGGATCCCCTACGTCTTTGTGGGCACGGCCAAGTCGGACTATTACTGGCGAGATGAACGGGGGCCCTACCGACGCCCCTGGATCCCTTTTGGGCAGCCGATTTCCGATTACCTGCCCTGGGAGCGCTGGCTGATGGCCCACAAGCGCTGCCTGGGTTCTTTTTTGCGGGATGAGCTGACGGCTACAGCTTTGCAAAAACGGGGCCTAAGGGCCTTTTACCTGGGCAACCCGATGATGGATGGCCTAGAGCCACGCGGGACATTGCCTTTGGATCCCCACCGACCGGCCTTGCTGCTCTTGCCCGGATCCCGTCCGCCGGAAGCCTATCGCAACTGGGCTCTGATGATGCAGGTGGTGGAGCGGCTCCCAAAGGAGCTGCAAGTCTATGCTGCCCTCAGCCCCAACCTAGAACGAGACCCGCTTCAGGCTCGGATCCCATCTCAGCGCAGCGATGTACTTCTGGTTTGGGGGGACTTCGGGGCCTGTGCCCAACGAGCAACGGTGGTGCTGGCCATGGCGGGAACGGCCACCGAGCAATGTGTGGGCTTGGGAAAACCGGTGGTGACCCTGCCGGGAGAAGGGCCCCAGTTTACCCCGCGCTTTGCTGAAGCGCAGACCCGTCTTTTGGGATCCGCCGTCCACCTGACCTCAGTGGAGCAGGCTCCCGCCGTGGTTGGCCGGATTCTGGAACGCCTGGCCGCCGATCCCAACTACGCGGCTGAGTTGCAGGCCCATGGACGCCGCCGCATGGGATCCCCAGGAGCTGCCCGGCGCATTGCCGCTCAACTTCGAGATTGGCTCAAGCCATCCGGCCCGGTTTTGGAACCGTTCGAGCCAGGTATATCGTGAAATAGAGAACGAGCGATTCAAAAGCCTGACCGATTTCCGTTGGATCCAGTTTTCCGTTTTATTTAGCATTTAATAGCATTTAATAATGATGTCAAACCTTTTGGGGTTGGGGAGCAGTTGGTGGATCCCTTGCTATGGGTGGGCGGGAACAGCTTTGGCCATTCCCTGGGCAACGGGGTGGGTCAAGCGCAGTGGCCCGCGCCCGGCAGCTTACCTCAACATCCTTCTGACTTTTGCCGCCTTTGCCCATGGCCTTTGGCTGTTGCGGCAGGTTTGGGGTCGGGATCCCCAGATCTTGAACTACCTCTGGTTTCGGGTGGCCGATCTGGATTTGACTCTGTCTTTGGAGATCTCGCCTCTGACAATGGGGGCCGTCGTCTGGATCAGCGGTTTGAGCCTGCTGGCCCAGATCTATGCGCTGGGGTATTTGGATAAGGACTGGGGCCTGGGTCGCTTTGCCGCTCTAATGGGCTTTTTCGAGGGGGGAATGACAGGGATCGCCCTCAGCGACTCGCTGTTTTTCAGCTATGCCCTGCTGGAGATGCTCACCCTTTCCACCTATTTGCTGGTGGGCTTTTGGTACGCCCAGCCTCTGGTGGTGACGGCGGCGCGGGATGCGTTTTTAACCAAGCGGGTAGGGGATCTGTTGCTGCTGATGGGGGTGGTGGCAATTTCCAACTTTTCTGGGGCCTTGACCTTTTCCGGCCTGCGGGACTGGGCGGCTACGGCCAGCTTGGATCCCACCTGGGCAGCTTGGATGGGCTTGGCCTTGATGGCGGGTCCCTTGGGCAAATGCGCTCAATTTCCGCTGCACCTGTGGCTGGACGAGGCGATGGAAGCGCCCAACCCGGCCTCGATCCTGCGCAATTCGGCGGTGGTGGCCTGCGGGGCTTTTGTGCTGATTAAGCTGCAACCGCTACTGGCCCTGTCGCCGATTACGAATGGGGTCTTGGTGGCCATCGGCACGATCACAGCCCTGGGCGGATCCCTGGTGGCCTTGGCGCAAATCGATATCAAACGCACCTTCTCCTACTCCACGAGTGCCTACTTGGGGTTGGTGTTTATGGCAGTGGGGATGCAGCAGCCGGAGCTGGCCCTGGAGTTGCTGCTGATGCACGGCCTGGCTAAGGCGTTGCTGTTTATGGGGGTGGGATCCCTCATCTACACCACCTCTACCCAAGATTTGACAGAGCTGGGGGGCCTGCGCAGCCGCATGCCGGCCACAGTTGCCGCCTTTGTGGTGGGATCCCTGGGGATGGTGGCTCTGCTGCCCCTAGGGTGCTTTTGGACGCTGACCCGCCTGGCGCTGGTCCACAGCGGGGTGCAGCCGGCCCTGGTGGGGGTGCTGCTGCTGGTGAATGGGCTGACGGCTCTCAACCTGGCGCGGGTGTTTGGCCTGGTCTTTTTGGGATCCCCTCAACCCAAAACCCGCCGGGCCCCTGAGGTGGGCTGGCTGATGGCTCTGCCCATGGGCATCCTGACGGTGCAAACCTTGCTCATGCCCTGGCTGTTGGGGCGCTGGGGGCTCTATCCCGACTGGAGCCCGGAGCTGAGGTGGATGGCGGCTCTGCTGACGGCTGCTGGGCTGGTGGGGGCAGCCATTGGCGGCTGGCTGTACTGGGGGGACCAACGGAGGGTATATCTGCCCTGGCCGGAGTTGCAGGATCTGCTGGCCCACGACTTTTACACGGGGCACCTCTACCAAGCCCTGGTGGTGCAACCGGTCGGCGCCCTCTCCCGCGGATTGGAGTGGCTGGATCGCAACGGAGTGGACGGCTTGGTGAACGGGGTGAGCCTGGCCTTTTTCTTCAGCGGCGAAGCCCTCAAGTACACCCTGTCGGGGCGGATGCAACTCTATGTGCTGGTGATTGTCATGGGGGTGGTGTTGGTTACAGCTTGGCTGCTGCATTCGCTCCATCTGGGGTTGGCCTATTGATGGGAGAGAGCCATGTTGAGCCTTTTGATCGGGATCCCGTTGTTGGGGAGCATCTTGATTGGGTTGATTCCCGAGCAGGCGGGGAAGGGCTTGCACCGGGCTTTGGCCTTGGGGTTTGGGTGGGTTTTGTTTGGCCTGAGCGCGGGGCTGTTGCTGATCTTTGACCCCCACCTTGGATCCCTGCAATTGGCGGAAAAGATGGCCTGGATCCCCCAGTTGGGCTTGGTTTATGAGGTGGGAGTGGATGGGATCTCTCTGCCTTTGGTGGTGATGACCGGGCTACTGGTGTTGATGGCTATTTGGGCCAGCGGCCAGGTGGAGCGGCCCCGCCTCTACTACAGCTTGGTGCTCATGCTGGCGGCAGCGGTGGCCGGAGCTTTTTTGGCTCAGAATTTGCTGCTGTTTTTCCTGTTCTATGAAGTGGAGCTGATCCCCCTGTATTTGCTCATCGCCATCTGGGGAGGGCCGCGCCGCACCTATGCCGCCACCAAGTTTTTGGTTTACACCGCTCTGTCGGGGATCCTCCTCTTGATTGGCTTTTTCGGCCTCAGTTGGCTGAGCGATGCCCACAGCTTTACCTATACCGTCCTGCAGGCTCACCCCTTGCCCCTGGTGCAACAAACCCTGTTGCTTATTCCCATTCTGCTGGGGCTGGCCATCAAGATCCCCTTGGTGCCCTTCCACACCTGGTTGCCGGATGCCCATGTGGAGGCTTCCACCCCCATTTCCGTGTTGCTGGCGGGTTTGCTTTTGAAGTTGGGCACCTACGGCCTGGTGCGCTTTGGCCTGCAGCTCTTGCCGGATGCCTGGGATCAAGCCGGGCCTTGGCTGGCCGGTTGGGCGGTGGTTAACGTGCTCTATGGATCCCTGAACGCCTTGGTGCAGCAGGATATGAAAAAGCTGGTGGCCTACAGCTCCATTGCCCACATGGGCTACATTCTCTTGGCTGTAGCAGCAGCCACTCCCCTCTCCCTGGTGGGATCCATCTTTCAGATGGTCAGCCATGGCCTCATCTCCTCGCTGCTGTTTCTTCTGGTGGGAGCCGTCTATGCCAACACCGGCACACGGGATCTCAAGCTGCTGCGGGGATTGCTCAACCCGGAGCGGGGCTTACCGCTTATTGGCAGCTTGATGGTGCTAGGGGTGATGGCCAGTGGCGGCACACCGGGCATGGTGGGCTTTATAGCTGAGTTCACCCTCTTTCGGGGCAGCTTTGCCGTCTTTCCCCTGCAAACGCTCCTGTGCATGGTGGGGACGGGATTGACGGCGGCCTATTTTCTGCTGATGGTGAACCGTGTCTTTTTTGGGCGCCTCTCGCAAGTGGCCATAGCCATGCAACGCCACGCCACTGAAGAGCGCCTGCCTGCTGTTGTTTTGGCAACGCTGGTGGTGTTACTGGGCCTGCAGCCTAGCTGGGCAACCCGCTGGGTGGAGTCCACCACCTTGGCCTTGGCCAAGGCTAACCTAGCTGGTGTTGCAGGACTGGTCACTGCCTTTCAGTTTGGGTTGTCTTCCTTTTGATGATTTGATGAGATCGACGGAGTTTCTTTTGCTCCCATGACTGCCACTCTTGCTCCTGCTCCTTCCTGCTTCTTTCTGGCCGGCTTATCTCCTCTGGAGCAACTGCAACTGGCTCCTATTGTCCAGCGCCTAGAGGCAGGGGGAGCCCTTGTGCCGGATGCCCCTGCCAATCGCCTAGAGGTCATTGGCATCCTGCATAGCTACGGCGAGGTGCTGGATGCCTATTCGCGCAATTTGATCTTTATTGCCGACCACCAATTTTTGGAGCTTTTTCCGGCGTTCAAGTATTTCAACGGCGAGATTACCCTGGGCAAATGGCTGCGCTACCTGTGGCATGACCGCATCAACTACGAGTTTGCCGAATACTGCATGAAGGCTATGCTCTGGCATGGGGGAGGGGGGCTAGACCGCTACCTGGATACTCCCGAATTTGTCCAACGGGCCAAGGCCGCCATCCGAGCCAAAATCCGCTTTAACCCCTTCTTGCAGGGCTTGGGGATCCTGTTTCCCGACTTTGCTCTGGAACAGGTGCGCATGCTGGCCATGTACAGCGGCTTGGGCCAGTTTTGGCGGGTGATGAGCGATATTTTCCTGTCTCTGTCCAAGCGCTCTGAGACAGAACCCCACCTCACCATCCCCGAGGTAGTGGCCCACATTCAGCAAGGGCTGGTGGCCGCCGCCGACAAACCCATCGCCTATGCTCCCTGCATCTGGGGCCGGCGCTATGAGATCATTCCTCTCTCAGCAGGCCTGACCTTCCTGCCGGATACGGCCATCCCTTATGTGGAGGCGGTGTTTTTCCGCTCTTTTCCCTTCATGGGTACGGTTTCCTACAACGCCCAGGCCGGTCAGATTCCGCAAGAGCAGGCGGATTTTGCCTATGGGGCCCTGTATGCCGACCCACTGCCGGTGGGGAGCGCCGGGATCCCGCCTACCCTGTTGATGCAGGATATGATGCGCCACCTGCCCCCCTACTTGCGAGAGCACTACCGCCGCCAGCCTCGCGGGGATGATGACCTGCGGGTGAAAATCTGCCTTAGCTTCCAAAAGGCCATGTTCTGTGTTACCACTGCCGCCCTGCGGGCTCTTGCCCCCTTCCCTCTGGAAACTCAGGATCCCCAGCAGCAAATGGCCAACCGAGAGTTTCTCACCCCTTGGTTGCAGCGATTGGCGGGATCCCGGCTGTTAAGCATGCAGGAAGTTTTTGGTATGTGATGCTGAAACTGCGCGGCAATACGGTGATGTCAAAGACAAGTTAAGGCTCGAGGGGCGTCCGTTATCTGAGAATGGTGTCTGGATTGCAGCCCTTGCACTGTAACATGCTCTGTTTTTGGTAACACGCGACGCTCGTTTTCAAGAAGTAGAGCGCTTGCAAATAGCAATGTGGTGAGTAAAGCCACCGCATAACAACCCGGTCGGAGCCAACTGCCGAAAGTCTTCAGGGTGGTCTTTCCATATTTTGATTCTGTTCCTTTTGCTAAATATGTAGGAAATCTAAGGGCTAACGGCCCCCAGAGCGAAAGGAACTGTGCCAAAAAGTCAGCCGCTTTTCGACCATTACAATCAACTGATAAGCTAGGGCGCTGATAACGGTGGCATAAATGATGGCCGCCCAGACGATGTCGAAATTGAAGCGAGCCGCCTCGATCCGGATGCGGAAGCCCAGACCAAGCCCCGGAGCGGCAAAGAATTCCCCCACAATGGATCCAATCATCGCCAAGGTGAGCGCCAGCTTGAGGGCATTAAAAATGTAGGGCAAAGATTGAGGGATCCGCACCTGCCAAAACACTTGCCCGGCACCGGCCCCGTAAGAGCGCATCAAATCCAATTGGCTGGGATCCACCGAACGCAACCCTCGCACCGTGTTGAGCACCACCGGAAACAGCACCACCACCGCCACCACTGCTGCTTTCGAGGGCCAGTCGATGCCAAATGCCCCCACCATGACCGGGGCCAAAGCCGGAATGGGAATACTGGAGAGGGCTGCCAAATAGGGCAAAACCCCCTGTTCGATCTTGGGAAAACGGGCCAAGAGCGCCCCCAGCAACAGGCCGGATCCCACCCCCAAGCCAAACCCCACCAGCGCCTGTCGCACAAAAGTTTGCACTGCATCTCGCATCAGGGCAGCTCGCGCCATCCAGGCGGCCTGCAACACCCGCGTTGGGGTAGGCATTAATCCCGGCGGCACCCGATAGCCCACCAGCAATGTCTCCGTAAGCAGTAGTCCCAACAGCAAAATCAGCAAGGGGGGCCCCCATCCCCGCCCGCGTCGGCCCAAGCCCCAGCAGCCTGTTCCCCCAATCCAGGCGGCCAGCAAAACTGCCGGCAAAAACCAGCTTGGCGTTGCTTCTGGTACCGTTCCTCGCAGGATCCCCAAAGCCAGCAGACCCCAGAGGTAGAAGATCTCGTCTCTCCAAACAAGCAGGCCCTTCCAGAGGTTGAACGAAGCAGGTACAGCCGGTTGCATGGCCAATTGGGAATTGCGTTAACCCAGTCACCTTCTATCCAAAACCATTCTCACGGCCCAAGCAGAATCACAGAACACCACGTTAAGGCTTGGAAGTGGGATCCGGTTTTCGGCTAGAATATTCTCTCTAGGCGAGTGTTTTCTGGTTGAGTTGTGGGGTGGCGTAGCCAAGTGGTAAGGCAGAGGTCTGCAAAACCTCTATGCGCCAGTTCGAATCTGGCCGCCACCTTTCAAACCTCACTTGCATCCCAAGCAGGGCAAGCATGAAAGACAAGCTGATATTGATGATCCCCGGCCCCACTCCCGTTCCCGAGAGTGCTCTGCTGGCGATGGCACGGGGGCCCATCGAGCACCGCAGCAAAGAGTTCACCGCCATTTTGGAAGAGGTCACCGATGGGTTGCGCTGGCTGCACCAAACCACCTCAGATGTGTTTGTCTTTTCCGCCAGTGGCACCGGCGCTATGGAAGCCGGGATCCTCAACACCCTCAGCCCTGGGGATCGGGTTTTGGTGGGGGTGAACGGCAAGTTTGGGGAGCGCTGGGCGGAAATGTCCGAGCAATTTGGCCTTCGGTGTGAGCGGGTGGAAACTCCCTGGGGGATCCCTTACCCCGTCGAGATCTTCCAAGAAAAGCTGGCTGCCGACCGGGAAAAAACCATCAAAGCTGTTATCCTCACCCACTCGGAAACTTCCAGCGGCGTAGCCAACGATGTGCAAGCCATTGCTGCTGCTGCTCGCGAGCATGGGGAAGCCCTCGTCCTGGTGGATGGGGTCACCAGCGTGGGGGCAATGCCGGTGCTGATGGACGAATGGGGCTTGGATGTGGTGGCCTCGGGATCCCAGAAAGGCTACATGATCCCACCGGGCTTGGGATTTGTAGCCGTGAGCCAACGGGCCATGGCCGCTTCACAACGTTCGACCTTTCCCAAGTACTACTGGAGCTTTAAGCTGGCGCAAAAGGCTCTGCACCAGGGCACCACTCCCTTTACCCCGGCGGTGAACCTGTTTTATGCCCTGCGAACGACGTTACAGATGATGCGGGCAGAGGGTTTGGAGGCCATTTACCGGCGTCATGCCAGGTTATCCCAAGCCACCCGCGCCGGTGTTAAGGCTCTGGGCCTTAAGCTCTTGGTTGATCCAGAATCTGCGGCTAGCCCCGCCGTGACAGCCGTGCTGGCTCCCGAAGGGATCAATGCCGATACCCTTCGCAGCATCTTGAAGAAGCAATTTGATCTGGCCACTGCTGCCGGACAAGATCACCTCAAGGGCAAGATCTTCCGCATCGGCCATTTGGGCTTTATCAGCGACCGCGATGTGCTGATGACCTTGGCTGCTCTGGAGTCGGCTTTACACACGGCGGGCTACAGCGACTTCACTCCAGGGGCAGGAACTCGTGCTGCTGAGGAAGTACTGGCCCACGGCTAGGGATCCCTTCTGAACCCTCAGCTCAGCGGCCTTTGACACATGGCACTGACCCCTACCCCTGGCTACAATGGGGGGACATGCTTAATAAAACTTCAGAACCCAAGGGTGGCTATGGCTGTCAGCTTGGAACGGGATCCCTGCGTGGTGGCTTCCGCTGTGGAGTTGCGGCAGGTGCTGCAGAGGGTTGGCCCCCATTCTTGTCCCTTGCAGTACAACTTTCACCTGCATACCCGCTGTTCGGATGGGCAGATGGATCCGGTGGATCTGGCGGAGCAAGCACGCCGGCACGGTCTGAAGGGACTGGCCATCACCGATCACCACACCCTGAAGGGCTACGAACGAGCACGCACCCACTTGGATCGTCCCGACGACCCCATCCTGTGGCCGGGGATCGAGATCACCGCAAACCTGTTGGGCTGTGAAGTGCATATTCTCGGCTACGGCTTCGATCCCACCGATGGTGTCCTGGATCCCTTTGCCCAAGGGGAGCAGGTTCCCGGCTTGCCCGCCGCCGACGCGATCCAGGCCATTCAAGCGGCAGGAGGCTTGGCGGTGTTGGCCCATCCCTTTCGCTATTGCCTGCCTGCAGAGGAAATTGTCCCAGCAGCAGCGGAGTTGGGAATAGATGGCCTTGAGGTCTACTACGCCTACAAAAACCCGGAGATTTGGATCCCTAGCCCAGAAGTGACGGAGAAAGCGGAAGAGTTGGCCGAGGCCTACGGACTTTTGAAAACCTGCGGCACCGACTCTCACGGCCCCAGTATCCTGAGGCGGATTTGAGCCAGGCTACCCAGAACAAGCTGCTACGGGCGTGGATAGAGCAACTGTCCAAGCCGGCGCAACTGCTCTGCAGTGCCCATACACAGCAGCAGATCCCCCGGCTGCAACAGGGTTTCTCCGCTGGGGCCACCAATCAACTGGCCATCCGCCCGTCGAATCGCCACCACCAAAGCTCCGGATCGGTTGCGCAAATCGGCTTTCCGTAGGGTTTGCCCGACATAAGGACATTCTTGGGCTGCCAGCTCGTACTCCTCCAGGTAGAAAGTGCGATCCCGACCGACAAGGATGCCATCCACAAAGTCCACAACCCGAGGACGCAGGGCAGCCGCCGCCATGCGTTTTCCGCCCGTGATGTAAGGAGAAATGGCATGGGCAACGCCCGCTCGCTGCAGTTTTTGCAAAGCCTCTTCCGTATTGGCGCGGGCAATAGTGCGAATGCGGGGGTTCAGGGTGCGGGCCGACAAGACCACGTACAGGTTCTCGGCATCGGAAGATAGGGCGGCAATCAGTCCCTCCGCCTGTTGCACCCGCGCTTCCAGCAAAGTGGCATCCAGAGTACTATCCCCCTGGAGGGCCACGTATCCCAGCTCTTGAGCCACCTGAATGGCCTCGGCAGACTGATCAATCACCAAAAATGGCACCCCTTCTGCTCGAAACTCTTGAGCCACCTGCCGGCCAATGCGCCCGAAACCGCAAATGATGTAGTGGTTGTTCAGCGCTTCCATCTGTTTCTTCCATTTCCGTTGCCGGATCCCTTCCTGAAAATGTCCCTGGATGAGGGCCTCTGTAAAGCGATTCACCATGAAGCCGATGCTCAAGACCCCCATCAGGATCAAGGCCACCGTAAATAAACGCCCCCGCTCCCCCAGCGGCCCCACCTCCATGAAGCCCACGGTGGTTAGGGTGATAACGGTCATGTAAAAAGCTTCCACCCAAGGCCACTGCTCCACCCCGTGGTACCAGAGGGTGCCGATCAGCACCACACACACCAATGCCCCCACACCCAAGCCGAGGTCTCGCCGGATCCCGGGATCCCTTTTGGCAGCCTGGAAGGGGGGACGAGCAGAAGCCATAGAGCCCAGCCAGATCTAGCCCAGGAAAAGGAAGCAAGAACTAGAATGGGGAAGAACCTGTTGTTGATCGGTAACCAGTGGAGTGCGGATGCCTGAGTACATCAAGGTGGAATATCGGATCGGCAAAGATGGACGGGTCGCCGAGACCGTACTGAATGGTTCTGGCTCCAGTTGTACCCTAGCTACTGCCGGCTTGGAATCAGCTCTTGGAACTGTGCAGAACCGGGAGCTCTTGCCGGAGTTTCACCAACTGACTGAAATCGAGAGGGAGTCAGAAGTCTCTTTGAAGCAAACCCGCTGACTCCATATCCATTTGCCTAGGGTTCTCACCATCTTCTCACTTTTTCTTTTTGCTCCCCTTTCCGGCCGTATTGCCGGCCCGTGCCGCTCCAACCGCAGCCTGAAACAGCCAAACAGCCAATGGAGCAGCGACAACCAAGATGATGCTGGTGGGGCCGACGCCAAAATCCGGCTCGCCAGAAGCCAACTCGAAAATTGAGCCAACAGCAGCAATGGCGCTGAGGCAGGAAACGGCCAAGAGCAGGTAACCTTTAACGCTGGTGGTCATAGAGAACCCGTTTGTGGACTAAACTTGTGCGGCTCGAAGACAAGCCGGTTAGATGCGTATTCATTCGCTAAAAAGCCCTCCCACTCCTGAGAGGGCTAACTTTTATGCTAAAGGCAGGGATCCCTGTCCAGCAAGGCAAAACCAAAAGTGGGATCCCTAGCAGATAGGGTGCGGATTTAGCCGTTCACGATGATCTTGCCGACCATTCCGGCCCCACGGTGGGGCGTGCAGTAGTAGGTGTACTCACCTGGAGGAACATCAACAAAAGCCGACTCCACCACCTGCTTAGGAGCAGTGAGCAGTGCCTTGTGGGAGAGCTTGGCGGCCAGAGCCGCATCTCCACCGGGCACCTTGTCGAAGACAACATTGTGGGGGTAGACCTTGTTGTTCACCCACTGAACGGTATCCCCTTGGTTGATGGTGAGAGAAGGCGGATCGTAGACCAACTGGGCCTTGTCAGATCCCATTTTGACAATGTAGGTCTCGGCAGCAGCAGGGTTGGACAAGAGCGCCACAGCTACCCCCCCAACCACAAGGCTGAGCAGGATGAGCTGCAAACGCTTCACCAGGTTAAAAACTAGAGACATGGATTCCTCTCAAAACGTAACAGCAGTTATCCCAGACTTTGCGGCTCGGTTGCCCCTTTCCAGGTTACGAAGAGCACCCAGCCAGGCGGATGGGCAGCAGGGACAGTTGAATTCCCAATGCTCATTATAAGAGGGCTCATCCCAGAATAGAGCAATGCCCAACTGCGGGGCGGCAACATCCATCCTTTACAGGGAGCCGCGGCAGACCGAACCCGCCAAACAGCACAGCTCTTCTAGAAACCTACGGCAACCCTGTTGCCAGGCAATCCGATGCGGCTGGATCCCCGGCCAGTTGGGGCAGGATGTTTTGGCGGTTGGTGAGCGTGCGCAGGTGACCGAGAGCAAGTTTTCTGGGTTGATCTCATCTCTACCCAAGGGCACTTCGCAAAG
The DNA here is from genome assembly GCF_047461935.1 of Synechococcus sp. R55.4. NCBI lineage: Bacteria > Bacillati > Cyanobacteriota > Cyanophyceae > Synechococcales > Synechococcaceae > Synechococcus > Synechococcus sp. R55.4. The sequence continues at coordinate 83,870 of NZ_JANSIF010000003.1, forward strand.
TAGAGATTCTTTTTCCGTGGGATCCCTTAAAGTCTAAGAGTGTTTTGTCTAACCAATCCGTAGGGTTGCCGATGCACAAGAAGGGCAAATCATCCTAGCCTTAAAGAGCAGGTTCTTAGATAGTGCTGATTAATATTTCTTCGATATTCCTCGATAGCTTTTTAGCTTTTGGATCACTGTTTGGATCATCCGAAGGCCAGTCGGTTATTTTGCCCTCACCAAATCGGGATTTTGTTAAGATGAGTATACAGCGTTCACCTATAGTCAGATCAAGCAAAGGCCGCCTTGCAACCAGTTTAGAATCGCTGGATCAGCGGCTTAACGTTCAAATCCTGGCCCGTTGCATCGGCAGTGCCTTGAACCTGGGCGCTCCCCTCAGGGTTGAAGTACACTACACCTCAAAAGTGCAGCAGTAAGGTTTTCTTACCAGGCCGATCTGGAGGCACAGCTTCATACTGCAGTTTTTACTTATCTGAGCCTGGAGTGAGTTTTTGGACTTCTTACTTCACTGTATAGCCATATAGCCACTGCTAGCTAAGACAACGCATCTAGCGTATGAGGAAACTCCTCTGGCTCTCTAGAAGAGAGGAGCGAGCGTAAGCCAATTTCTCGGCCAGAAGGTTGTATGGCAGTCGGCTACAGGGATCCCTGAACTTCCTGATCCTGAGATGCTTTGGGGATGAGTTACATTGCCATCGGCCAAACCCTTTGCCAGAGGTTGAAACTCTCTCCCTCTGAGGTGCGGGATCCAGAAACCCTTCTGCCCCGGAGGGCAGGGTGCTCTAAGTTGGCTTAACATTATTTCATGACCGGGCCTGGCCCTCACCTTGCCAAGGGCGGGTGGTCAATATCAGTGCCTAGGGATCCGGCTCAACTTCCTTCCCATTGCAGGCAAAACGACCATGGTAGGCATCTTCAAGCGCTTGTTCGGCTCGCGCGGCAAAGCTGCGGCCACGTCCTCACCGGAAACTGTTGCTAAGCCAACCCCAAAGAAAGCGAAAAACGACAATACTTTTTTTCTCGACCCAGATGAAGCCAAAACCCTTGGCAACATCGAGTATATGCGCACCCCCAGGATCGTGAAGCACACCTTCCAGGATTTCGGCAGCAAGGAGAAGGTGGAGGTGGTGGAGCAGGTCTCTTCCCTCAGCAAAGTTAAGTTGTCCACAGAGCAAGCCAAAACTCCTGAAACTGCTGCTGAGCAGGGATCCTCCGCTTCAAGCAGCAGCGGAGCAAGCCCACGCCGTCAGGGGGGATCGGACATGGATACCTTCCGCAATATGGCCCGCAGCCTAAAACGCAAATAAGCCAAACTCAGGTTGATCCCCGTCAGAGCCGAGCCAGAGGCTGGATCCCAGCTTTCCTCTTCGCAGCAGCGACAGGCGTGATACAACTGCTATCGAACCGGCTAATCTGCGACTGAACTGAGGAGGAGCAATGGCGATTAAGCGAGGCACCTTGGTGCGGGCTATCCGCGAGAAACTGGAGGGTAGCTTAGAAGCGCAGGCAAGCGATCCTTTTATTCCCAACTACGTTTTCGAGACCCCCGGAGAAGTCGTGGATATCAAAGGTGACTACCTGCAGATTAAGTTTGGGGCTGTTCCCACCCCTACGGTTTGGCTGCGGGCGGATCAGGTTCAGGAGATGGCGGGTTGAGTAGAAGCACGGAATGTTCCCCATCTGCATACCCCGTGATGGGGTGAAGGGGGATCCATGGCACTCCTGGCTGCTCCCAACCGTGAACAAATCCTGCAGCGTAGGCAGCTTTTGCGTCGGCAACGGCGCAGCCGATTCTGGCAGGGATCCTGGCGCCTGACCGGTTCGATGACCCTCTTGGCGCTGCTGGTGCTGGGCCTACGGCAGCCCCACTGGCAAATTCGTCAGCCAGAACAGATTCAGGTAAAGGGTGCCCACTGGGTCGATCCCGCCTGGATACGGGCACAATTGCCCCTGCAGTATCCCCTCAACATTTGGCAGGTGCAACCGGCTGTTTTGGAAAGGGCTTTGCTGGGATCCCCGACCCGCCCCTCTCCCATCGAAAGCGTCCAGGTGCAGCGACGGCTGCTGCCGGTGGGTGTCATCGTCCAGGTGCGGGAACGGCAACCTGTGGCGCGCGCGCGATGGGGCGACCAGATGGGCTGGGTGGATGTCCAGGGCAACTGGCTGTCTCCCGATCCCTACCGTTCCCCCAAGTCTTGGCCTGAGCTGGAGCTGCTGGGCTGGGAGAACCACATCCCAGAGCAATGGGCGCTGTTGCTCAGGGCTTTACAGCAGTCTGAAATTCAGATCAGGGCAGTGGATTGGCAATCTGGAGCGGGGATCACCCTGCATACTGAGCTGGGCAACGTCTACCTGGGGCCGATTTCCGACCGCTTGCCCTTGCAAATTCAGACCCTCAACCAAATGCGGGATCTGCGCCGCTACTGCGAGTGTACGCCCGACGACATCGTCCACATTGACCTCACCAGCCCCAGTGTGCCCACCTTGCAACTTACCCCCACGGCCACCCAGGAGCGCTGGAAAGACGTGCGGATGCCCTAGCTTTGCTATGAACCCGGTGCCAGCGGTGGAGGTGAACCAATTGTGGACAGCTTATCCCGGTCATCCGCCGGTGCTGCAAGGGCTGGATCTGCGGGTCGAGGTTGGGCAACATCTGGGGGTGATCGGCCCCAATGGCGCGGGTAAAACTACCCTGTTCCTCACCCTCTGCGGCCTGTTGCCCCCCTGCTCTGGCCAGGTGAGTTTGTTTGGCCAGCCGCTGCGGCCCGGCCAGTTTCGCCCTGAGGTGGGGTTGGTGTTTCAGGATCCCAACGACCAACTGTTTGCCCCATCGGTGGCCGAAGATGTGGCCTTCGGACTGCGCAATTTGGCCCGTCCTGAGGGGGAGATTGCGGCTGCCGTTCAGGCCGCCCTGCAGATGACCGGCACCCTCCATTTGGCCGATCGTCCCCCCCATCACCTCTCTGGTGGGGAAAAGCGCATGGTTGCCATTGCCGGGATCCTGGCGATGCAGCCCCAGTTGGTGCTCTACGATGAGCCGACAGCCAACCTCGATTTGCGAGCCCGGCGCCGGTTGATAGTTTTTTTGCAACAGGCCGCCCACACTTTTCTGCTGGCTTCCCACGATCTGGAGCTGATCCTGGAGGTGTGCGATCAGGTCATCCTGTTGGATCAAGGTCGGATCTGGGCCCAGGGATCCCCGGCCCACCTGATGGGCCAAGCCGACCTCATGGAAGCCCACGGCCTGGAAGTGCCCCCCTCACTGCGCCGATGATCCAGGAGTCGATGAGCGGTGAAAGTTGAAAAGATGTCAAGAATTATTTTTGAATTGATAACAATTTTGCCTCTCTTAATAAAAAGCTATCGTGCTAATTAAAAATATTGATTTTCGTCCAGGATTAAATAGGGATATCATTTTGTTAAGTCGGGGATCCCTTCTCTGAGCTGTCCTAGTCAATTTTGTATGATCGATTTTGTACAAGAAAGATGTGGACTTAGCTCAGAGTTGGCAGCTTTGCCCGCCTGAGTGACAGTTGCGCTTAACCCTGATGGCTCCTACAACCTTTTCCGACTTCAGTCTGAGGTCTGCGGCTGGGCAGAGCCTTCTCCCCTCAGAGGGGGGTCTCTGGTGGCTGGGGTAGGTGTCGCCGGGAAAAGCTGTCAATCGAGATTTGGGCAGAGGATCTCTCTGATGAAATCGAAAGGAGATTGCATGAGCGAACCCAATAAGCGAGATCACTTTGCCTTGTTGCTGGGTTCGACAACGTTCAGGAACTGAGTGTGTTCAAAAGTGGAGAGTTGATATGCCTATTGCAGTTGGAATGATCGAAACCCGCGGGTTCCCGGCAGTGGTAGAAGCTGCCGACGCCATGGTCAAGGCCGCCCGCGTTACCCTGGTGGGTTACGAGAAAATCGGCAGCGGTCGGGTCACCGTGATCGTGCGGGGGGATGTCTCGGAGGTGCAAGCCTCGGTGGCTGCCGGTTTGGAGTCTGCCAAGCGGGTGAGCGGGGGTGAGATTCTCTCCCACCACATCATTGCCCGTCCCCACGAGAACCTGGAGTTTGTGTTGCCCATCCGCTATACCGAGGCGGTAGAGCAGTTCCGCACCTAGTCCCCACTTCAGTAAAGTTCGCACCCCACTTTCACTTTCAGCGTAAGGAGTACCTATGGCTATTGCAGTTGGAATGATCGAAACCCTGGGCTTCCCGGCAGTGGTAGAAGCTGCCGACGCCATGGTCAAGGCAGCCCGCGTTACCCTGGTGGGTTACGAGAAAATCAGCAGCGGTCGGGTCACCGTGATCGTGCGGGGGGATGTCTCGGAGGTGCAAGCCTCGGTGGCTGCCGGCATTGACTCGGTGAAGCGGGTGAACGGCGGCCAGTTGTTGTCTTGGCACATTATCGCCCGTCCCCACGAGAACCTGGAGTACGTGTTGCCCATTCGCTACACCGAGGATGTGGCTCAGTTCCGCGAAGGGGTCAATGCCATCCGTCCCTTCACCCGTCCCTGATGCGTATTGCCATTGTGCGGGGCACCGTCACCAGCACTCAAAAGGATCCCAGCTTGACGGGCGTGAAGTTTTTGTTGGTGCAGTACGTCGATCTCGAGGGCCAGCCGCAACCCGATTACGCTGTGGCTGCCGATCCGGTGGGGGCCGGCATTGACGAGTGGGTGCTGGTTAGCCAAGGCAGTGCCGCTCGCCAGCCGCAAGGAAACCAGACTCGCCCGCTGGATGCAGTGGTGATGGCGATCATCGATACCGTCAGCGTTGGCGGTCGCTCTCTCTACAACAAGCGCGATCAACGCTAGCTGGGATCCCTTCCCTTCTCATCTCTCTTGCTGCCCTTGTCCGCCCTACTGCGTTCTAGAGGCTCACGGTTATGCCTGCTCACACCTATGCTGCACCGCCAACGCCCTGGTCTCGCCGACTGGCGGAGCCCAAGATCGATCCCACAGCCTACGTGCATTCTTTCTCCAACCTCATTGGGGATGTGCGGGTGGAAGCGGAGGTGCTGATCGCCCCGGGAACTTCCATTCGCGCTGACGAGGGATCCCCCTTCCACATTGGCGCCAGATCCAACATTCAGGATGGGGTGGTCATCCACGGCCTGGAACAGGGGCGGGTGATAGGAGAAGACGGCCAACCCTACTCCGTTTGGATCGGCAGAAATACTTCCATCGCCCACATGGCTCTGATCCACGGGCCGGCCTACGTGGGCAACGACTGCTTTATTGGCTTCCGCTCGACGGTGTTCAACGCTCGGGTTGGGGATGGCTGCATCATCATGTTGCATTGCCTGATCCAGGATGTGGAGATCCCCCCAGGCAAGTACGTGCCTTCTGGATCCATCATCACCACCCAGGCCGAGGCCGACCGGCTGCCCGACGTCCAGGATAGCGATGCCAAGTTTGCCCAACACGTGATCGGCATCAACCAAGCCCTGCGAGAGGGCTACCAGTGCAGCGAAAACCTCGTCTGTATCGCTCCCATCCGCAACGAACTGCAGCGCACCTCTAACTCAACGGCTACGGAGACGGCACCCATGACTCATTCTTCCCATCGCGGCAATGGCCGGAACGGCGGCGGATCCCCTCTCAAGCCGGAGGTGGTGGAGCAAATTCGTGCCCTGTTGGCCCAAGGCTATCGCGTGGGGCTAGAGTATGCCGATGCTCGCCGCTTCAAAACCTCTTCCTGGCAAAGCGAAAGCCCAATCGCCAGCACCCACGAGGCGGAGGTGGTGCGATCGCTGGGGGCCATCCTGGCGGAGCACCAGGGAGAATATGTGCGCCTACTGGGGATCGATCCCAAGGCTAAACGGCGGGTGCTGGAGCAAATCATCCAAACCCCCGATGGGCCGGCGCTGGTTTCTGGGATGCCCAGCCGCGTCTCGGCAGCCGCTGCCCCGGGTTCTGGGGCGGTCGGCTCTCGCTCTGGCTCAGGGCTGGAGGAGGAGATCCGGACTTTGTTGGCGCAGGGGTATCGCGTTGGCCTGGAGGTGGCTGATGCCCGACGCTACCGCACCTCTTCTTGGCAGACCTTGAGCAATTTGAGCGGTCAGCCGCAGGAGATCCTGGCCGCTGTTCAGGCTGCCCTAGCAGAGCACCAGGGAGAATATGTGCGCCTGTTGGGGATCGATCCCAAAGGCAAACGGCGGGTGCTGGAGAAGGTCATTCAAACCCCGCAAGGCCAGGTGAGCAGCAGTCCTGCAGGAACCGGCGTGGTGGCAGATACGGCTCCTGCGGCAGGGGGCAGTGCCGGCCTGGATCTGGAGGTGCAGGAGGAGGTGCATCGGCTGCTGGCTCAGGGCTATCGCATCGGCTACGAATATGCCGACGAGCGCCGCTTCAAAACCTCTTCCTGGCAGAGTGGGCCGGCCATTCGCGCCACCCGCGGGCCAGAGGTGTTGGCCAAGCTGACGGCTGCCCTGGCGGAGCACCAGGGAGAATATGTGCGCCTGCTGGGGATCGATCCCAAAGGCAAACGGCGGGTCTATGAGCGCATAATCCAAACCCCTAGCGGAAAATCTGCTGCTGCTGCCGCGGCTCCTGCTTCTGCCCCCAAGGGATCCCTTTCTGGCACCCGCCTCAGCGCCGAGGTGGTGGCTCAGGTGCAGCAGTTGCTCAGCCAAGGCTACCGCATCGGCACCGAACATGCGGACAAGCGCCGTTTTCGCACCTCTTCTTGGCAAAGCTGTAGCCCCATCGAGGCCACCCAAGTGCCCCAAGTGGTGGCGGCTCTAGAAGCCTGCCTGGCGGAACACCAGGGAGAATACGTTCGCCTGCTGGGGATCGATCCCAAGGCCAAACGGCGAGTGCTGGAGCAGATCATCCAAACCCCTTGAGGGATCCCAGCTTTTTTTGACCTCTGTTGGTTCAAGTCCAACCCCCCAGCGATGAGGAGCACCCTGTTGGCCTCTACTTTGCCCAACTCCATGACGCTCCGCACCTTGCTCGGCCAAAACGGCGAAACTCGCTATTTTGTCAGTGGTGAGGTGCAGGTGGAAGCTGGGGTGGGGATTGGGGCAGGGGTGCTGCTGCGGGCTAACCCCGGCTGTCGGATCTACATCGAGCGCGGCGTGTGTATCGGCATGGGATCCGTCCTGCACGCCTGTGGGGGATCCCTCATCGTGGAGGCGGGAGCAACCTTGGGAATGGGGGTGCTGGTGATCGGGCAGGGCACCATCGGCAAAAACGCCTGCATCGGCTCAGAAACCACAGTGCTGAATTGTTCGGTGCTCAGCCAAGCAGTCATTCCCCCCGGCTCGCTGATCGGGGATCCCACCTATGGTTTCGATCTCCAGGAGGCGGGCGGCAGCAAGCCCATCCCGGCAGAGCCCTCGCCGGCGGCAGTGGAAATGGCTCCAGAGATGTCGCCTGAGCCGTCTCCCCCACCCAGTTCTCCGGTGGCCAATGTTGAAAAGCAAACCCGCCGTTGGCAGGAAGCTGCCGAGCAAACCCAAGAAAAGTCCGGTTCCCCAAGGACCAAAACGCGCAACCTCAACGGGATCCCTGGCCATTCGGAATTGGATCGCCTCTTGGGCAAGATTTATCCCTATCGACAGGTGCTCTCCTCTGGGGATGGCCGGCTCTGATGGCTAAACTGGCGTGAGTAGTTAGGATGCCGATGTCAACCTCCCTGGGCCTGATTCAGACGCGCAGCTTTCCGGTCATCGTGCGCATTGCCGACGCTATGACCAAGTCGGCAGGCGTGACGCTGATCGGCTTTGAGAAAACCTCGGGGGGCTACTGCACAGCCATTGTGCGGGGGGGAATTGCCGATGTGCGCATTGCCATTGAGGAGGGCATTGAGCTGGCCCGCCAGTTTGACCAAGAGGAGATCTCCAGTTTGGTGATCCCGCGCCCCCTGCCCAACTTGGAAGTGGTACTGCCGATCAGCAGCAAGCTGTCTCAACTGGCACAAAACCGCGGCTACAGCCGCCTCAGTAACTTGGCCGTGGGCCTGCTGGAAACTCGCGGCTTCCCGGCAATGGTGGGAGCTGCCGATGTCATGCTCAAAACCGCGGATGTCCAACTGGCGGCCTACGAGACCATTGGGGATGGCCTATGTACGGCCATTATCCGCGGTACAGTGGCCAACGTGGCCATTGCCATCGATGCCGGCATGTACGAAGCAGAGCGCATTGGGGAATTGCACGCGGTGGCAGTGATCCCCCGCCCTCTGGACGAACTGGAGCAAGCGCTGCCCGTGGCCAGTTGTTTTGTTGCTCAACCGGTTACCCTGCCGGTAACCCTTCCTCAAGTTCAGGAACAGGAGGTGCAGCGCAGCGATACAGCCGTAGAGCGGATCCCTGTTTATCTGGAGCCGCCTGAAACTCCCTAGCCCCCTGAGAAACCCATCTGTTGCCCAAGAAAGCCGAGCAGGGCAGAGGGGAAAAATGCTAGGCTACTGGAAGACCTGGGTCCGTGCAGCTCCGACGCCCAAACCGTGTCAGGATCGGAAGATAGCAGCACCACGGGATGCTCTGAGCAGGCGCGTCAACCCGGGTCGCCCTTTGCAGCCCTACTTCTCTCTGCTGGGTTCTCTCCTCCTTGCCCTAGCAGCGCATTACACTATGTCCGAAACAGACAATCCCCTCGCCAACTGGGCTCAAAAAGCCTTTTACTTCGGCATGGGTTTGGCGGCTGTGGCGGCGGATAATGCTGCCAAGGTGGCCAGCAAAGCGGGTATCCGTCTGATGGAGTTGCGCAAGCAGGCGCAAGCTTTGGTGGACGAGCTGGTGGAGCGGGGGGCGATGACCGCTGAAGAGGCGCGGGCTTACATGGATGCCATCGCCGCCAACGCCAACCGCAAGGGAGAAGACAGACAAACTGCCGGTCCCCGCAAGATCACCATCGACGACATTAGCAATGCCGAGGGCGAGGCAGGCACGGCCATCGAACTTTCAGAAGCGGCCCGTTTGCGCCAGAAGATCGCCGAATTGCAAGCTGAGTTGGATCGCCTCAAGGGCAAATCTTGAGCGGAAGGACAGCCCGGCAGGAAGGTAGGAATGCATTGCTTCCTAGCTCCTCTCCCCTTTTGCATAGCGGAAGCGGTACCGCAGAGCACTTGGGAAGTGTCTCAACCTAACTTGAAATGACCCTAAAGATTGAGGCTACCGTCAGGTGGATCGTCTCTGTGAAGTGTTAGGGATCCTCATCCTCGTAGAGCGAGGAGCAGGTCAAGCTGATTCATTTCCAAACTGCAGAAAAGATAAGGGCGTCTGCCGGGTGGGCAGGAGCGTCTCAATCGAGTCTCAATCAAACTGGGTTGAGTTTGAGCTCAGGCAGCAGGAATGAGGATCCCGTCTTCCGAGAGAAAGCGGGAGCTGAGAAAGGGACGCAGCGCCTTGGGAATGCGAATCGAGCCATCCGGCTGTTGGTGATTTTCCAGCAGGGCAGCCAGAGAGCGCCCCACCGCCAAGCCAGATCCGTTCAGGGTGTGGACAAACTGGGTGCCTTTCTGGCCGGCTTCTTTGTAGCGCAGGTTAGCACGGCGGGCCTGAAAGTCCCAGCAGTTGGAGCAACTGGAGATCTCGCGGTATTGATTTTGGGAGGGGAACCACACTTCCAGGTCAAAGCAGCGGGCTGCCGCAAAGCCCAAATCGCCGCTACACAGCTCCACCACCCGGTAGGGCAGCTCCAGCATCTGTAAAATGGCCTCGGCATCCTGCACCAGCTTCTCGTGTTCGGCTTCCGATTGATCTGGGCGAGTGACCTTAACCAGCTCCACTTTTTGAAATTGGTGCAATCGGATCAGCCCCTTGGTGTCGCGGCCATAGCTGCCCGCCTCGCGGCGAAAACATGGGGTGTAAGCACAGAAGTAGAGAGGAAGAGACTCTGCAGGGATCACCTCATCCCGGTACAGGTTGGTGAGGGGAACTTCCGCCGTCGGGATCAGCCACAGGTCGTCATCAGCACAGCGAAAGCTGTCTTCGGCAAACTTGGGCAACTGCCCCGTCCCCTGCAAAGCGGCGCTGTTGACCAAAAAGGGTGGGATCACCTCGGTGTAGCCGGCTGCAATGTGGCGCTCCAGCATCATGGCAATCAAAGCCCGTTCCAGGGCCGCGCCCGCCCCTACCATAGCCACAAAGCGGCTTTGGGCCACTTTGACCGCACGGCCAATCTCCAGCAACCCCAGTTTTTCGGCAATCTCGTCATGGGGAAGGACAGGATGGGCCGGCTTTAGCTCCTCACCCCAGCGGCGCACCTCTACATTGTCGGCCTCATCTCGGCCAACTGGCACGCTGGGCAGGGGCAAATTGGGCAGGGTGAGCAGCCGAGCGCGAATCTCCTCTTCCAGCTCTCGTTCCCGCTGCTCCAGTTGGGCGATCTCGGCCTTGAGATCCACCCCCCGCTGCCGTAGGGCAGCCACTTCGGGGCCCTGGGGATCCGCCCCCTGGCGGAGGATCTCGCCGACTTTTTTGCCGAGACTGTTGCTTTCAGCCTGCAGGGATCCCTTGCGGGTCTCCAACTGCCGCCGCTCCCGATCCAACTGCAGGATCCCGTCCAGATCGACTGTGGCCCGGCGATTTTGCAGGGCTTGGCGTACTTGTTCAGGGCGATCCCGCAGCAGCTTCAGATCCAGCACAGAGACGGCCTACACTTAGCTCCAGATACCCGACTATTTCTTTAGCCAGCTAAACATGGCCCGCAGCTCCTTGCCCACCTGTTCGATGGGGTGTTCGGCCTCGCGCCGCCGCATCGCTGTGAACCCCGGCTTGCCGGCCTGATTTTCCAAGACAAACTCACGGGCAAATTGGCCGCTTTGGATCTCGGCGAGGATCCGTTTCATTTCAGCGCGGGTTTGCTCCGTAATGATGCGGGGGCCACGGGTGTAGTCGCCGTATTCTGCCGTGTTGGAGATGCTCTGGCGCATTTTTTCCAGGCCGCCCTCGACGATGAGATCCACGATCAGCTTCACCTCATGCAGGCACTCGAAGTAGGCCAGTTCCGGCTGGTAGCCCGCTTCCACCAAGGTTTCAAACCCCGCTTTGATCAGAGCCGTCAGCCCACCGCAGAGCACCACCTGCTCGCCAAAGAGGTCGGTTTCTGTCTCTTCCCGGAAGGTGGTTTCCAAAATGCCGGCCCGCGTGCCGCCGATGGCTTTGGCATAAGCCATGGCCCGCTCCCGTGCCATTCCCGAGGCATCTTGATAGACGGCAAACAGGCAGGGCACCCCTTCCCCCGCTTGGTAGGTGCGCCGCACCAAGTGCCCAGGGCCTTTGGGGGCAACCATGATGACATCCACGTCTGCCGGCGGCTGGATCTGCCCGAAGTGAATGTTGAAGCCATGGGCAAAGAGAAGCACGTTCCCCGGCTGCAGGTGGGGACGGATTTCGCCCTGGAAAACGGCCTTTTGCACTTCATCGGGCAGTAAAATCATCACCCAGTCGGCGGCAGCGGCAGCATCCGCCACCGTTTTGACCATTAAGCCGTCTTGCTCGGCTTTGGGCCAGGAAGGGCTGGCAGGGTGAAGGCCAACGATGACCTGGACACCGCTATCGCGCAAATTGAGGGCGTGGGCGTGGCCTTGGCTGCCATAGCCGATGATGGCAACGGTTTTATCGGCCAAAGGCTCCAGGTTGGCGTCGGTGTCGTAGTAGAGGCGGGCCATGGTCGAGCGGGGCGTAAGCAGGTGCTTGACTAGGATAGCAGGATTGGATCCAACTTGCTGACCTCAAGCGCCGTGATGAACAGTTTTCACCCACCTTAGGCGCTTGGGCTGTACACACATGCGAGCGGTTGTGGCGATCATAACCGGCAGCCAGTGGAGCATGTAGACCAAGCCCAGGGCGGTGTGCCACCAAAGTCGCCGTCCGCGCAAGCCCTCCACCTGGCGTAGCCCCCGGTAAAAGGCCACCGTCAGGCAGCCCATCACCAGAGCGTTCAAGGGGAGCAGCACCGAGGAGTGGCCCGTCAACAGCACCCAGAGGGTATCGGGAACCAAGGCCATCGGCAGCAAGTACTGAGAAATAAAGAAGGCCCAGAGATCTACTGTTTTGGCCATCCCCATGCGGCGACTGAGGATCCCTGGCCAGTAGTCGAGATAGCGCTGGTAGCCCCCTTCCGCCCAGCGGCAGCGCTGGTGCCAGAGACTTTTCCAAGAGGTGACCCCTTCTTCGACGATGGCCGGCTCCGTCAGAAAGGCGATATCTACGCCCGCCAGGTGCAGCTTGAAGGTGAGATCCAGGTCGTCAGTGAGGGTGCTCTCATTCCAGCCGCCGCACTTTTCCAAGACATCTCGCCGCACCAGTTGGCCATTGCCGCGTAGCTCGCCAATGCCCCTCACGGCCACGCGCTGCTGCTGAAAATAAGCGTCGGAGGCCATTTCCGCCACCTGCCCCAAAGTCCAGAAGTTGACCTTGGGGTTGCTCAGGGCCTTGCGCACCTGGACAGCCCCTACCATCCGTCTGCTGAAACGGCTGCGCAGGCTTCCCACTTGAACAAACAAGGGCAGAGTGCGGGCAAGAAAATCCGAGGGCACCACAGCATCGGCATCGCAGACCAGGATGATCTCCCCTTGAGTCAGGGGCAGTACCTCGTTGAGGGCACCGGACTTGCCCCCCCCTCGTCCTGGCTGCCGCCGGTAAACCCGCAGATGCGGGATCCGCTTTTGGGCTTCCCGCAGAACTTCAGGGGTGGCATCGCTGCTGTTGTCGTCGATGGCCCACAGCTCCAGATGGCTGGTGGGGTAACGGAGCTGGGTCAAGCTGTGCAACAGCCGTGGGAGCACTGCGCTCTCGTTCTTGGCCGGGATCAACACAGCCACACGGGGCAAGGCCAGCCCCCCCAACTCGTCACCGAACTTAGCAAGACCGCTCTGCCCATCCGGTTGCATCGGCAGGACGGAGTCATTGCTGTTATCTGCTGACCTGGGATCCTGGCGGGTCGTGTCGGCAGAAGGAAGTCTCAGAGGGGGCAGGGAGGTCGCCGGTTGCAGGCGAAATAAGCGGCTAATGTGGATCACCATGAACGTGGCCAAACCAACGGTGATCCAACGGGCCGTCGGCACCACATGCATCAGGCTGACCAACCCCCACACCATGGCCAGAACCAGCAGAGCCTTGAGACGGCGGCGCTGGGCCGAGGTGAGCAACCAATCGGGAAGATGAAGATCCTCGAGAGGCTCTGGCTCTGACCAGACGAACTCAGACATGGGAATCCTCCCCCGGGCGGCAATGTTACCCAACCTCGCCAGCCTGTGCGAGCGTTAACCCAAAGGCTGTTAAGAGGTTGTTACCTATTGTCACCCATTGTGTTGGCGAAACGGAGTTCTCGAGAACCTACAGGCGAGAAAAATTGGGGATCCCGACTGCCGCTTCTCCGGCAAGGGGGTGAGCGGCCTATGGGTTACCGCGAATCTCTTTGATCACCCCATCTTCCAGAAGGATCTCGACCTGCATTTTCTGGATCAGGTTGTCTCCTTTTTGGACTCGGAAGAAGCTCTCCACATTGCCCTGCAGCACTTCTTGGTTAAGCTCCAGGGTGCTCAGTTGGTTGATCTGCTGCAACAATTGGTTTTTCTGATCCAAGAGGCGGATTTTCTGCTCGTTCACGCGGCTTTTCACCGCTTCCACCTGTTGGAGCACTTGGGGGCTGTTGGGGTTGGGGCTCTGTTTCTCCAGTTCGGCAATAGCCCGCTTGCCCTGAAACTCCAGTTGTTGCATCTGAGCATCGGTGGCTTCGATCTGCCGCTCTAATTGCTCCTGCATTTCCTTTTTCCAAAGGGGTGTGACCACCACCTTAACGGGAATGTTGCGCTTGAGCAGTAACTGAGTGCCGTTGCTGACGTTGTTTTCTTCCATAAGACTCATCCAGGCAGACGACCAACCAAACCAGGGGCTTGTGCCCATTGTAGAAAGCTCCCCTCAAAAGCTCTGGGGTTGGGGAAGAGGAGCTTGACAGACCGGATCCTCCCCCGCCGAGCCGGAGAATTCATCTACTTATCCTACCGGCTGGGATCCCTGCGGTAAAGTCTTGATTTCGGGAAACTGCAATTTTGGTTAAGGATCTTAAAGGCCGCCGCCTTGCCCTGGCACAGATTCGGCTAGCGTGAGAAACAGTGTTCTTTTTTGCGGCAGCCATGAGCGAACGGGCCTCGACCCCTTCCAAGCCCTCTGCTGGGATCACCGAGCCGGTGCGGATTGCCTCTCGAAAAAGCGAGTTGGCTTTGGTGCAGACCCAGTGGGTGATGGGTCAGTTGCAAGAACACCATCCGGGATTACCCCTGGAGCTCAACACCCTTTCCACCCAGGGAGACATCATCCTGGATGTGGCACTGGCCAAAATTGGGGACAAAGGTCTCTTTACCAAGGAATTGGAGGTTAGCCTGCTCAACGGCAGCAGCGACTTGGCGGTACACAGCCTTAAAGACTTGCCCACTCGCCTGCCGGAGGGCTTGGTGTTGGGGGCGATCACGCGGCGGGAGGATCCCCTGGATGCTTTGGTGGTGGGGGAAAAGTTCCGGGATTACCGACTGGCCACCCTGCCAGAGGGGACGGTGATCGGCACTTCATCGCTGCGGCGGCTGGCCCAACTGCGCCATGCCTTTCCCCACTTGCACTTTAAGGATGTGCGGGGCAACCTCAACACCCGCTTGGCCAAGCTGGAGAGGGGAGAGTACGACGGCCTTATTTTGGCAGTGGCCGGGTTGAAGCGCCTGGGCAAAGCCGACCGGATCCACGAGGTGCTGGATCCCGGCGTGTCTCTGTACGCGGTTGGCCAGGGATCCCTGGGAATCGAGTGTCGGCAGGGAGATGAGCGGATTCTGGAGCTTATCCGACCCTTGGCCGATGCGGAGGCCACAGCCCGCTGCTTGGCAGAGCGAGCTTTCCTGCGGGCTTTGGAAGGAGGGTGTCAAGTGCCCATTGGCGTTCACAGCCAAGTCCAAGGGGAGGCGCTGCACCTAACCGGTATGGTGGCCGACCTGGATGGCCGGCGGCTCATCCGCGACAGCCAAATGGGATCCGTAGCCGACCCGGAAGCGGTGGGGGTAGCTTTGGCAGAAAAGCTAAAACGGCAGGGGGCCGACGAGATTTTGCAGGCCATTTTTGCCCAGGCCCGCCGTTAGGCTTTTCCACCCTTTCTGAGTAAGCTTTGAGGTCTGCAGCCAGGGGGAGTTGAAGAAAAGGGGGAACAATGAAGTCCCCCCTACGTGAATTGCACTCAAATGGGAAATTCGCATTCGCAGCAGCAGTATCTAAGCTCTAGCTTAGCTTGCAAAACCGCCGTATCATCTTGAGCTACTAAGGTCACTCGGTTGTTGGCAATCTCTGCCGGCGAGAGGGTTAGAGTTTTGGTGAAGGTTTGGCCAGGCGGACTTGGGGAAGTATACAAAAACCCCGCTTGAGTTAAAGTCCCGCCGTTGTATAGGTAGTACTTGTCGTTCCCGGCATTAGGAGTTGTGTTACTTGTTGCCTGCAAGTTATTGCGATAGGTAAACGTAAGGGTGCCTCCCATCCGGCAGCCCGTTTTACAAGGGGGGCTCCATTGGAAGGTATGAGCAAAGAGTTTATTGGCTTGGGGCTCTCCCCAGTTGACTGTCCCGAAAGGGCCCTGGAGAGTTGTCCAAATTTGGGGTGGAACCTCCGATGGCAGGGGGGAAGCAGGGTTTGGCGGAGGAGCGCTGAGGGTTACTGAGCGCAACACCATGGGTCTCGAGCACGGAAGGCCAGGCAGAGGTCTTGGCGAAGGGGGGAAAGGAACCTGGCGGAATAGCTCATCTACAGTTTCTGAGGATTCTGCCGGAGCTATGGGAACTGGGGAGGGTATCGATCTAGGCACAGAAGGCATAGGCTGCCTAGCTGGCTCCGGGGCCTGAGCCACTAAAAGATGATCTTCAGCCAAGGCAACACCCGAAAGAGAACCACTCTCCCAAAGGGGCGTAAGTAGCAAAGCCAAAATGCCCAAACGCAGTCCTACTTCTCATTTGTATTCTCCAAATCTTGATAGAGATGCCCACTTCCTTCTCAGCTCAAGCCAAAGCTGAGAATTTACTAGCAAAGACATTGGGGAATACAAGCAGGTTCCTTAAACTTTGTAAATTCTTGTGAATTCCAGCTCAATTCCAGCTTTTTCCTTTGCTTGATCATGTAGCGGGGCTTGGCTTCCTAGAAGGGCAAGAATTAGAGACGGGAGAAAATCCGCCGCTCAAATTTCAGCCCCAGCCAGATTACCCCGATCCCACAGGCCACCAACACCGCCGACTTGGCCAACAGGCCGGTTGGGTACTCGAAAAAGCGGGTCAGCACCACCAGGGTTAGCCCCAACAGTCCCTGCCAGAAGCGCCCCCGCCGCCCTTGCTGTAGCCCTTCCCAGCAGAGCACTGCTGACAGCCCCAGCAACAGCAAGGTCACTATCCAGGGGGCAAAGAGGACCAAGGCTGCTCCTGCCGTCACGTTCAAAGGCACAGCGCTGCCGATCCCCAGCAAAAGCGCCAAGGCAACCAGAGAAATCAGAACAGCAGCATCCTTCAGCCAAGACGAAACGGGCTGGGATCTCTTCTCCTGCCAACCCTGCCACCAGCCCCAGCCCGTCAGCAGCAGCAACCCCACTGCCGACAAGCTCGCCCAGGGATCCCCAGCGTTCCAGAGGGGATCCTCGGAAAGATCGACCCACGTCCCGACAAAGCTCCAGACATAGAGCAGGACACCCAGCCCCAGCAGAGCCAAGTTCTGGGCTGTCGGGGCCAAATCCAAGCCTTGCTCCAGCTCGCCGGGAAGCTCTGGATCCCTTCCTTCAGTTAAAACCCGGCTTAGCCAAGGCTTATGGCGTTGGTGCCACAGACCCAACCCCCACACAACTGCAACACCAAGCAGATGCAAAAGGGTTAAACCTTGGAAAGAGCTGCCCAAACGCTCGGCTAACCCTTGCAACGCCAGGCCAAAGTTCACCACGGCCAGGGCAAAAACCCAGCGAGAGCAACACCAATAGGCCAGAGGAACCAGCAGGCCCAGGGTCAACCAAGGATAGAGGAAGTTGACAGTCCCCCAATCCACGAAGTCGGCTACCATCCCCAAGCCCAGCAGAAGGCAGGCCAGTACACCACTGGGGCTGTGACGCAAGCTGTAGGCCATGGCCAAACTGCCCATCCCCCAGGCCCAAAACAAGCCTGCCGCAGATCCCCCAAGCTGAACCCACTGGGCCATCAGGCCAATACAGGCTCCCAGGGTCAGTTCACCGGCTATCAGCAGGGCGCTACCCAGACGCTGGGATCCCTGCTGCCAAACCTGGAAGCCAGCCACCTGCAGCCCTACCATGAGGGCCAAGCACCCCCAGGCTCTTGCCCAGCGGGGAATGGCAGCCCAGTTGGCCGCCACAAAGGAGATCACCCCTAGGCCCACCAGAACTGCGCCAAACAGCAGCAGCACCAGGGCAAATCGCCCGCCGGCTGAGCGTTGCAAACTCTCCAGTTGGTAATACTCCCGCAGGCGATCCCGTTGGGCAGGTTCGATCAACCCCTGCTCCACCCAGGTGTTCAGCAGGTCGGCCAGTTGGCGGCGGAAACGCTCGCCGGGGTAGGGGGGGCGGGGAGAGGTCATGGCGGGATCCCGACAAGCGAAAGGAGGCTCGGGCGTTAAAGGAGTGGGATCGCTGAGGCGATTATAGTCCCTCACCCCCGGCCCCTCTCCCAGACGGAGAGGGGAGAGTAGCCTGGAGCACTCGCTGCAGCACCTCCTGGTAGCCAGCCACCGGATCCCCCAGATCAAAGCGAAAGAGATCTTTATCCAGCACCCGCGGCTCAGATCCCCCCCGATCCCAAAGACGGCAGGTATCGGGGCTAATCTCGTCGGCTAGCAGGATCTCTCCCTTCTCGTCCAGGCCAAACTCCAGCTTAAAGTCCACCAACTCTAGGCGGCAGCTTCGCCAGAAAGCCTGCAGATGGTTGTTGATGGCCAAAGCCAGGGATCCCAAGCGCTCCACCTGCTCCGGCGTGGCCAACTGCAATAGGCGGATGTGATCTGGGGTCACCAAGGGATCCCCCAAGGCATCGTTTTTGTAATAGAACTCCACCAGCGGCGGCTCGATGGGAAGGCCCTGCTCCAGGCCCAGCCGTCGGCAGAGGCTACCCGCTGTGCGGTTGCGCACCACCACTTCCAAAGGCAGGATGTGCAAGGCTCGCACCTGCATCTCGGTGGGGCCGGTTTGGGCCAAGAAATGGTTGGGGATCCCTTGCTGCGCCAGGTAGGCAAACACATGGCTGGAGACGGTGCAATTCACCTCTCCCTTGCCGGCGATGGATCCCCGCTTTTGGGCGTTGAAGGCCGTGGCGTCGTCTTTGTATTGGCAAAGATAAACCCTGGGATCGGCAGTGCGGTAGATGCGCTTGGCCTTGCCCTCGTAGAGCAGCTCTTGGGGGGAGAATGGCATACGCTAACCCCTAGTATCCGGCCAGCCGTCCGCGGATCCCTTGCCAGAAGGTGATGGCCAAGATGCGCAGATCCAGCCACAGCGACCAGTTTTGCACGTAATAGAGATCATACTGGGTGCGGCGGGCAATGCTGGTATCCCCCCGTAGGCCGTGGATCTGGGCCCAGCCAGTCAGGCCGCTTTTCACCAAATGCCGATCAGGATACTTGGGGATCTCCTGGCTAAATTGCTCCACAAAATAGGGCTGCTCTGGGCGAGGCCCCACCAAGCTCATTTCTCCCTTCAACACGTTCCACAGTTGGGGCAGCTCATCCAAGTTGGCGCGGCGCAAAAAGGCCCCCACCGCCGTCCGCCGTGGATCCCCAGGGCGCGTCCAGCCGGGCCGGTCGGATCCCTCGGCATCCACCCGCATGGTGCGAAACTTGGCAATCCAAAAGCGGCGGCCATCCAAGCTCACCCGCTCCTGCCAGTACAAGATGGGGCCAGGGCTAGTGCAGGCTACCAACAGGGCAATCACCAACAACAGGGGGCTCAGCAGCACAAGCCCTAGAGAGGCGCCGAGAATGTCGATGGCCCGTTTGATGCAACGGTTGTGGGCATAGCGTAAGGGAGGCTGGCGCAGAGTCAGCAGAGGGATCCCGTCGAGAGACTGTAGGCTGAAGTTTACCGTTAAAAAACTCAAGATATCCGGCACCAAGCGCACCTGCACCGACAACGCTTGCAAACTGAGCAATAGAGGAGCAGTTGCCAGCTCCGGTTGCCCAAACCACACCTCTTGCACTTCTGGGTGAGCTTGCAGATAGGCGATCAAATGGGCCAGATCCAGCCGCTCGAGAGCTGACCAGGAAGGTTCAGGCTGACTGCACAAGCGGGAGAGGGTTCCTGGCGGAGTCCTGGCGGCAGACTTAACCCCGTCAGAGGTAGGGCGGGCGGTGTTCAGTACTGGATATGAGTCTGGCCGGGGATCCCCATTTTGAGATGGGGGATCTTCCTCAAAAGAGCCTTGCTCTACGCCTGCCCAGGCGACTACCTGGAAGCCCAACTGCGGGGATCGCTGCAATCGCTCCAACACTTCCGCCAACACCGACCAGGATCCCACCCAGATGACCTGCCGCCGACCGTAGCCCCTAGAGCACAACCAGCCCATGCCCAGCCGCAACCCCACCCGTACCAAAGTCAAACTCAGCAGAGCCAACAAGCCGGCGTAGCCCACCACCAGCCGCGACAAAGAGACCGAGCGAACGAAAAAGGCCCCTGCCAGCACCAAACCAAACGTCAATCCCAACCCCACCAGCAAACTGGCCCATTCTTCAAAGCGAGACAAGCGCTTCGACTCACCGTATCCGCCTAAGCCCGCCTGAATGCCCCAATAACTGAGGGCGGTCAACAATCCCAAGGCCGCGTAGACATCCCAAGGCAAGAGCTGATGAGGACGCAAGCTGCGCAGCCAGTAGCCCGCCCCAAAGGCCAACCAAATACAAAGGCCATCGCCAAAACAGGCCAAGGGCACCCACAAACGATGTAGATCCAGACGAGTTTTATAGCCGCGTTCGGCCAAGGGTTATCTCCTTCGGCATCAAGACTGTTGACAATCTTACAGAAAAGATTGTGCATCTGAGGCTATTGGACAAGATCAGTGTTGACCAAAACTTGAATGGGTAGCCCTCACCAGATAATTCTATTGACGGCCCTTCCCAGCTTCAAAGGACTTCATGCTGCTGACACAAAATAAGTTCTTTAAGTAATTGGGATCCTCATCATGCAAGAGATAAAAATCCCTGTTGAGTGAGTTAAGTACCGTCGGAAAAGGCTGTTGTAGAAACTACCAGAATTGCAGACATTGGATGTCGAAACATGAGAGTTTAAGCAATGATCAAAGTGCAGTCTGAGAACAGCAATGATGACAGGATACTACGATTTCGTTGCCGGGCCGGCTACTGCCAGCAGAGATACACCAAAGGGCAGAGAAAACTTAGGTATCAGATAGGCTTCTGCAGCAAAAATACCCGTCAGCAGTCGATTGAGCCAAAGCGGCGGCATTTTCAGATCTTGGCTTTCCCTCAGGCGAAGCACTTTCTGCATTATTCTGCATTATGCGGATCCCTGAAATGATTGGGAAAAGAAAACTGTTGAAGAAAACAAGGGTATAAACTTCTAGACCTGAGCTTTTAAGCAACGACAAAAGTTGCCCGCGGGTATATCGTCTCTTGTGATGATTAAGCTCATCATGTAAACTCCACAGCCACGGATAAGCCGGAACAGTTACAACTAAGTAGCCAGATGGGGTTAACCTTTGACTGAGGGCTAGGAGAGCTTCTTTGTCATTCTCCAGATGCTCCAGCACATCCAGCAAAGCAATCAAATCAAATCGTTGAGAACCAAAGGGGATCCGGTTTGGCAACTCCCCCTCTGCCACGATCCCAATACCGCGAGCTTGGGCCAGCGGCAGTGCAATTTCACTCTTTTCCATAGCCCAAACTTTGCCAAATCTGGACAACATCTCCAGGTTGCCGCCGCTACCACAGCCAGCTTCCAAAATATAAGCAGAGGGGCGAAGCGACAGGGATCCAATAACCCGACTCAGAATGTGACGGCGACCCAAAAACCACCAATGCCGGTCTTCCAAGCCTGCCATTTGCTCATAAGCTTTGGGATCCATACCCGTAACCCAACAAAAGATCAAAAACAGGATTAGCCGCAGAAGGGGTTAGCAGAGCATATCTATCTAAACTAAGTTTAGGGGGATAATCGAGCCTTTCCCCAGCGATGCTTACGATACCAGGCCGCCACGTGGGGACACCACGCTTCAAAGTGGGGCCAAATCAGTTCACACAGATGTTGAATTTCTCGTTGAGCATCTTCTTTGGCTCGTAAATCCAAAAAATGCATTAGACTACGGCAATTGAAAGAGACCACGAAGTGTTGTCGGATCCCGTAGCCAATGATGTTGCGAGCATCTTCATAGGGCAATCCGCACTCTTCTACCAGGCGATAATAAGCAATGGCCTGGCTGCGATATTGCGCAAGAATGATATCCAAAGCTTCGGGGGAGATGGGCCTAAAGCCTTGGCGGGTTTTGGCCTTGCCCTCTTTGACGCTGGCAGGAACGTAAAACAAAGTTTCCAGCTCTTGCAAAGACAAGGAGGACTCTGTCCCGCCACTGTGCTCCGCAATGTGCTCCGCACCGCTGTCGCGATAGGCCTCCGGCCCGCTGACGCGATCGCTGACGCAACCGTAGCCGGTCTCGCCAACAGGAGCAGCAGTCTCGGTTGTGCTCCGCACCGCTGACGCGAACAAGAGCTTTTTGCCCAAATCGGCAATTTGCTGGCCTGTATATCGGAAGGATTGAACATCAAAAGAAATTCCCACCCGATGAGTACGGGCCTGTTGCATGACAGCATGGGGAAAATAGCCTACCCCAAACGTGATCTGAGGATGCTCTAGAGGCCCATAGTGGCCACGGTTGCCCTCCAGCAAATGCCGCACCACGGCCTCTCCATACTTTTCCGGGATCCGGCTTTCTGAGGTGACAAAATCAGGGCTGTAATCCTGGTGCATTGCCTGGTAGATGACCCGTTCTGGATCTGGGGTTTGATTCAGCACCACAACTTGAAACAAAGCATCCACAGGCTGCATCCCCTAGTGCTTCGCACCGCATGTTAGGATTCTGAGATCCTTGTAAGATCATATTGGCAGCGGAGAACGCCAACGGCATTGGCCTGCTCCACCACAGAGCATATTCCCTATCTGCCCCCACCCTGAGGTATTCCTTAACTCAGTGTAAGGAGAAGAGAGACCGAAACACCTTGGCTATAGGAGCCTGCGAGCTCGAGTTTCCTCTGCCAGCACCAGGCTTAGGGCTGGATTGCTGCGCAACAATCCCGCTACGTAGAGGGTATAGACTTTCCCCGCCTCCAGCTGCAGGTCAAACCGCTGCAGGGGAATGCTCCGGCTGGGAGCCGACTGCACACCTGGCGCGGAGGCTGAAGGGGCTATGGCCACTTGAATTTGGGTAAAGCCGGGGCGCATAGCTTGAAAGGTGGATACTTGTCCAAACGCCAACTGGGGCAGCAGTACCCGCCCTTGCTCCCCTTGCCATTGCAGGGCCGGCGCATCAGGGGCAGCGTGGACAAACCGCACCAGGGCTTGATCAAAGGGCGGATGGATGTTGTCTTCCAGCACCAGGGCCGTCATGCGATTCGGCTCGTTGGCAGCAACCACCGAGAATACTCCCCCGCCCCTGAGATTGGCTACGGTTCTGGCCGCAACCAAAGAACTCGCAGGCTGGCCAGGGTTCTCAGGCGTTGAAAACAAAACAATGTCGTACTCGCCCGCCGGTATGCGCACGTACTCGCTCACCGAGCCATAGGCTATGCCCCGAGCAGCTCTCACCCCTCCCACTTCCAAGTCGATCCGAGGGGCATTGGGGGCCACATGCACCAACCGCACCTGCACTTCAGAAACCCCTGCAGATGCCGAAGGCATCGGGATGGCACAGCCGGACAACAGCCCCGACATCAACGATCCACCCACCACGCAGAGTACTGCGCTCACCCACTGTCGCACCATGTTCACGCTCACTCCTACTCCTCACACCCAACGCTCATCAGGGATCGAACTGCTGTATTTCTGCAAACCCAAGGAGGGCACTCTCGCTCCCCAAAAGTTCCCATTGGCACGCCAAGGAACCTGCTCTTGTCTTACTCCACTTTTGCGCCCAATGCCATAGAGCTATGGAACGGGTTGGGATCTAGGTCGTGTTGATCTTATGTTAGGATAGAGAGAGTAATTTATAGAGGAAAGAGGATGAAGTTGGTTTTTTTAGATGAAAACAAATGGCAGAAGATATTGGCTTTTTTACAGACAGAAGAGAGAGTTAACATTGGGAAAGAAGCAAACTGCAAACAGTTTATTGAAGCAGTTCTTTGGAT